>JAGAFI010000084.1 GCA_017612675.1 Bacteroidales bacterium | reverse complement strand
CCAGTTTGATGCCACCGAAATAACGGACGACGACCACAAGGACATCGCGCAGCCGCGCGGAATCAATCTGCCCCAGAATCTGGCGCCCGGCACTTCCGGCAGGCTCCCCGTCGTCGGAAGCGCGGAAGCACAGGCCGTCCAGGCCCAGGCGGTAGGCATAACAGACATGCCGGGCATCGTGGTATTCTTTCCTGCGCGCGGCGACGATATCCCGCACCTCCGATTCGCTCTCCACCGGATAGGCGAATGCGAGGAAGCGGCTGCCGTTGTCCTTGTACAGGCCCTCGCCCACAGCGGACAAGGACAAATATGTATCCGAAACCGGCATCATAAGTGTAAAATTAGTGATTATTTTTTATATTCGCGGCATGATTTGGAGATATAGAATCACATTGGAAGGAAAAAAGGGATTTTTCCGCGTGTACCAGGTCGATCCGGCTTGCACCCTGTACAAATTCCACAAGCAACTGCGCGCCGATTTGGAGTTCCCGGTAGATCAGCCCATCCTGTTCAAGGCCTTCGATGCAGAAGGCGGGGTCGTCGCCCGCTATGCCCTCATGGACATCGGCTGCGGTTCCGTGGACAAAATCAGTTTGGCGCAGACCCGGCAGAAAGGCATCAGCTCCTTCCAGTATTTCTATGACACAAGCGCCCGCAAATACGTCATCGTCACGTTTGAGGGCGAAGAGGAAGGGAGCGTCGCCTCGCCGACCGCCATCGAGAGCAAGGGCCCCGTTCCGGCGGCATTCGACAACGGTTATGTCGCGTTTGAAGACCTGCCCCAGCAACCCCGCCACCTGCATGACGACGACGAGGGAAAGGGATTCGACGAAGAGGACGCCGCCGACCGGGAAGAAGAGGAACTCATCTACGACGGCAACGAATAGGCGGCAGGAACCGCCCAAAATAAAACCGGGACGGCTGGGTGCCATCCCGGTTTTATTATACGGAAGCGTCTGCGCTTATTCTTCCGTCTCTTCTTCGGCGACCGCCTTGTCCACCTTCACCAGCGTGATGTCGAAAACAAGGACAGAGTTCGGCTCGATACCAGGCTGGCCGTTCTCACCATAACCCAATTTGGCCGGTACATAAAGCACCATCTTACCACCTTCGCCAATCAACTGCAGGCCTTCGGTCCAACCTTTGATGACATTGGTCAGCGGCAGGCGGACGGGCTCCACATCCTCCGGGCTGTAGTCGAAACGGGTGCCGTCGATGAGGGTGCCGTCATAATGCACGGAAACCGTATCCTTTGCGGAAGGATGCACGTCGTTGCCCGGCTCGATAATCTTGTACTGGAGACCGGATTCCGTTTCCACCACGCCTTCCTTCTTCTTGTTCGCAGCCAGGAACTTCTCGCCGTTCTCCTTGTTGGTCAGGAGCATGATATTGTGGCGTTTCTCCAAATAGGCGTTGAAGACCTCGTTAATCAGTTCGGGGCTGATGCGGAACTGGTCGTTGAACGTAGAATCGCTGAAGCTGCCCTTGGCGGCCAGGAAATCCTTGATGCCGCGGACCATCTGGGAATAATTGATTTCCTTGCCGAAATTATATCCCTTGATGAAGCTTCCGAAATTGATACCCAGCAGGTAGCTGACGGAATCCCGCTCCGCCTTGGTGATTTTGTAATCAGCCAACGTCTTCTCTTTGTCAGCGGACTGCTCCCAGGGAACCGTTTCCTCTTCGGACGCCGCTTCTTCTTTCACGGGCTCCGCTTCCTTCGGGGTGCAGGAGAACACCGCAAGGCCCATCATCAGGCCGAACATCATAATTGTTTTTTTCATGTTGTAAAAATATTTTTGGTTGTTATCATTTCAAATCCCACGCCAGCGACGAAGCGCCGAGGATGGCGGCATCGGACTCTTTCAGGGAAGAGAAGAGGATTTTCACCTTGTCCTTCCAAATCGGGAGCACATGCGCATTCATCGCCTCGACAATCGGTCCGTACAGGAATTCACGGGCACGGGCGAGACCGCCGAAGAGCACGATGGCCTCCGGGGAGGAAAATGCGACGAAATCCGCGAATTTCGCACCGAGGATGCGTCCGGTATAATCAAAAATCTCCAGCGCCAGCTTATCCCCCGCCTTCGCCGCCTCATACACATCTTTCGAGGACACATCGGCTTTCAGGCGCAGCAGGCTGGACGCTTCCGGGCGTGCTTCCAGCCACTCACGGGCCGTACGGGCCACGCCGACCGCCGACGCATAGGTCTCCAGACAGCCCCGGAGGCCACAGCCGCACAGACGGCCGTCTTTCTCGACGCAGGTGTGGCCGAGCTCGCCGGCAAAACCGTCGCTGCCATACACGAGGTTCCCCCCGATGACGATGCCGCTGCCGACGCCGGTCCCCAGCGTAATCATGATGAAGTCCCGGATTCCCTTGGCGACGCCGTAGGCCTTTTCGCCCATCGCCGCCGCATTCGCGTCATTGGTAATCGCCACCGGCAGGCCGTCCATCTGCTCGGAAAGCATCCGGGCAAAAGGAACGGACGCTTCGCGGGCCCACGTCAGGTTCGGGGCGAACTTGATTTCGCCGGTATAATAATTCGCATTGGGCGCGCCGACGCCGATGCCGCGCACCTGCTGCTCCAGTTTTGCGTCCGATATCAGCTTTTTGAGCGTGGCGGCCAAATCCGAGATGAACACCGACGCATCACGCTGCTCATTGGAGGGCAGGATGGTCTGCGCCAGCACTTCCCCGTTGGCATTGACGATGCCGCATTTGGCAGTCTGCCCGCCTACATCGATGCCCAGGACATAGGGTTTCTCCATGGCTCGCTTATTCTACAGGAATGTCTTTGTTCACGTTCTGCGAGCCCTTCCAGGCATAGAACAGCAGGTAGCACAGACAGGCGACCAGCACCCAGTAGCTCTGGATGGAGCCGACCCGGTCGGCCAGCAGGTTCTGCAGGAAGGGGATGATGCCGCCGCCGCAGACCAGCGCCATGAAGATGCCGGAAGCGGGCGCCGTATATTTGCCGAGCCCTTCGGTCGCAAGGTTGAAAATGGCACCCCACATCACGGAGGTACACAGGCCGCAAAGCGTCAGGAAAACCAGGCTGACGGGCACCGCGCTTTCGCGGAACGCGATTTTCGCCGTCTCGGGGATGAACATCGCCAACAGGATGAAGACGATGGCCGCACCAGCCGTCCCCAGCAGCATCGCCTTGCTGGAAACCCTGGCGCCGACGGCGCTGCCGACCAGCCGCCCGATCAGCATGCTGAACCAATACGCGCCAATCATCGTGCCGGTCAGGGCCGGGCCGACCCAATCCAGCGTGGAATAATACACATTGGCCGTATTGGGAATCCCCACTTCAATACCGACATAGAAGAAAATCGCGATGGCGCCCAACAGGAAATGACGGAAAGAAAGCGGACTGTATGCATCTTTCCCCTGCGTACCGGCCTTGCGAGCAGCCTTTTCCGCCGCTGTCTCCATATGGGGCTCCGGAATGGCCGTCAGGGAAATGACCACAAACGCCAGGGCAAAAATGGCCATGGCCGTTATCATCACGGGCGCCGCCTTCGACACGGTGGCCGCCGCAATGTTGCCGCCGACCAGCCAGCCCACGAAAACCGGCGCAATGGTGCCGCCGATAGAGTTGCAGGAGCCGCCCATCTGAATCAGCTGGTTGCCCTTGTTACCGCCGCCGCCGAGCGTATTGAGCATCGGATTGACGACGATGTTGAGCATACACATGGCAAAACCGGCCACGAAAGCACCGGTCACATACACGGCAAAGGACGCCAGATAGCCGGACAGGAACTGGATGCCGACGCCCACGAAGCCGACGATGACCGCTGCAAGCGAAGTGAATTTGTATCCTTTCCGCTTCAAAATCAGTCCGGCCGGGATGCCCATGCAGGCATAGGCGATGAAATTGGCCAGGGAGCCAAGCTGGGACAGGGCCTTGGAGGCGCCGAACTGGTTGGTGACAATCACGCCCATGGAACCGGCCAGATTTGTCACGAAGGCTATCATGAAGAACAGGGAGAACATCACGATGATAGCCGGGGTGTAATTTTGCTTGTTTGCCATATCTGTTATTGTTTCAATGCATGCATGTTCTGCTCATTATAAAGCTGTTTCCCATCGGGCGTCATCGCATACCCGATGCGCGCCCCGTAGAATTTCTCCACCTTGCCGCGCACCATCTTGGAAGTGGTATTGAGCATGCCGTTCTGCTCGGTGAAAGGGACGTCCGCCACGATGATGGCGGCGGGCAGCCATTTCTCCGGGAAAAGTCCTTCATGGCGACCGCCTTTCCGGTAGGAATCCACTTCCGCCTGCAGGATGTCCAGCTGGGCTTTCAGGCCCGCGTCGGAAGCCGGGTCGAGGCCGCGTGCCTTGACCGCCTCCGCCAGCGCAGCCTTGGCCGGCACGACCAGCACCACCGTATATGGGCTCTGGTTGTTGTACAGCACGGAGGAATCGATGTATCTGGACCCGTCGGTCAGGCTGTCCTCAAAGCCTTCCGGAGAATATTTTTCCCCGTCCGAAGAAATGAGCAGGCTCTTGAACCGGCCCGTCACATAGAGGAAACGGCGGTTTTCCTTGCACAGGTAACCGCGGTCGCCGGTATGCAGCCAGCCGTCCACGATGGTCTTGGCCGTCGCCTCGGGATTCTTCCAGTAACCGGCCATCACATTCTCGCCGCGGATGACGATTTCGCCGGTCTCCCCATCCGGAAGCTCGCGGCCTTCCTCGTCGCAAATCTTGATGTCCATGGGCAGCACCGTGCGCCCGGAGGAGCCGAAACGCGCGCGCCCCTTGCCCATCGAATTGGCACAGATGACGGGCGTCGCCTCCGACAGGCCATAACCTTGGAAAATCGGCATCCCGATGGCACAGAAATAGCGCTGCAACTCAATGTCCAGCAGGGCGCCGCCGCCGATGAAGAAACGCATGCGCCCCCCAAATCCGGCCCGGACGTTCTTGAAGACAAGGCGGTCCATCAGGGCTTTCACGGGTTTGCGCCACCACATCTTCCAGCAGGGCTTCCCGGCATTGTAGTATTCACGGTTGTATTTGATGGCGTTGTCAAGGGCGAACTCGTAGAGTTTTTCCACCCTGGGGCCTTTCTTCCGGATACCCGCCTCGATGTTCTTGCGGAAATTGCGGGAGATGGCCGGGACGGACAGCATCACGTGCGGGCGCACCTCGCGGATGGCGACGGGGATGTTCTTGAGCATCGTCACGGCATTCTTGCCGCCGGGTACCGTTGCAATGCTTCCCCCGTTGCCCATCATGTAATAGAAACCAGCCACATGCGCGAAACAGTGGTCGAGGGGCAGGATAATCAGCATCACGGAATCTTCCGGCATGTCCACGACGGAATTGCACTGCGCGATGTTGGCCGTATAGTTGCGGTGGGTCAGCAGGATGCCTTTCGGGTCCGCCGTCGTGCCGGACGTGTAGGAAATGTTGGCATAGTCATCCGGCCCCACGGAAGCGATGCGCGCTTCCAGTTCGCCGGCATGTTCCCGCAGGAACGCTTCGCCCATCTTGCGCAGTTCGCCCACATACATCTCGCCTTCCTGCAGGGGAATGTCGTCGAGGACGATGACCTTTTCGATGGCGGGACAGCGGCCGACGACCCGGCGCACTTTCTCAATCTGGCTCTCGGAGGCCACGATGAAACGGGAATCCGAATGGTTGATGCGGAACAGGAGGTCGGCGTCGGACTCCAGCTTGAAAGACAGGGGCACATTGACGGCGCCGGCATACAGGATGCCCAGTTCCATGAATATCCACAAGTTGCGCCCCTCGGAAATCAGGGCGACTTTCTCCCCTTTTCGCAAGCCGAGGGCCATGAAACCCGCCGCATAGATGCGCCCTTCCGTACGTGTGGCCGCAAAAGATGTTTCTTTCCACTCACCGCCCACTTTTTCCCGCAGGAAGGTCTTTTCCGCATAGCGGGCGGTATTCTTTTCTACAAAATCAATAATTGTCGGTCTGTCGTTTGCCATAGCATAAAAAAATGTGCGCGGCGCCCTTTCCACAAGAGGGGCCGCGCAAACCGCCGCCGCTTACCGGGCCGGGAAAAGGCCGAAGAGCTGGGCGTCAATCATATTTGTGACCTGCTCGAAATCAGCAGGATTATTACCAAATTTCACCGTATCCGCATCCACGATGAGCAGGTTCCCGTCATAGTCCCGAATCCAGTTTTCATATTTCTCGTTGAGTCCGGTGAGATAATCGATGCGGATGCTCTTTTCATATTCGCGTCCCCGCTTCTGAATCTGCGCGATGAGGTTGGGAATCGACGAGCGCAGGTAAATCAGCAGGTCGGGCTTGCCCACCAGCGACATCATCAGGTCGAAGAGGTCGGAATAATTCTCGAAGTCCCGGGTGCTCATCAGCCCCATGTCGTGCAGGTTGGGGGCAAAGATGCGGGCGTCCTCATAGATGGTACGGTCCTGGATAATCACCTTGTCGGACTTGGCGATTTCCAGCACGTCCTTGAAACGCTTGTTCAGGAAATACACCTGGAGATTGAAAGACCAGCGCTCCATATCTTCATAATAATCAGCGAGATATGGATTGAAATCCACGGGTTCGAATGTCGGGGTCCATCCGTAATGGGCGGCAAGCATCTTCGTGAGGGTCGTCTTTCCGCTCCCGATATTTCCGGCAATCGCGATGTGCATACGCTCAAATTATAACATACAAAGTTAGCAATTATTATTTGAAACGTCCAAACAGTTCGGCGTCTATCTTGTCCGTAATCGCGGCAAAATCCTCGGGCCGGTGTTCGAAATCCAGGCTGTCGGCATCCAGCACGAGCAGCCGCCCCGGATACTCCCCGATCCATTTTTCATAATGGTCGTTCAGGCCGGCCAGGTATTCCAGGCTGATGGACTGTTCATATTCGCGGCCCCGCTTCTGGATTTGGGAAACGAGATGGGGCACGGACGAGCGCAGGTACACCAGCAGGTCGGGAGGATTGACCATCGACATCATCAGCCGGAACAATTGCATATAAGTATCGTAATCGCGTTCCGACAGGTTCCCCTGCTCGTAGTTGTTGGCGACGAAGATATACACGCCCTCCATGAGCGTCCGGTCCTGGATAATCACCTTGTCGGACTTGGCGATTTCCAGCACATCCTTGAAACGCTGGGCCAGGAAATAGGTCTCGAGGTTGTAGGACCAGCGGGGGATGTCCTTGTAATAATCTTCCAGATACGGGTTGTAGGTAACCGACTCGTATTTCGGAGTCCACCCGTAATGCGCAGCCAGCAAGCGCGTAAGGGTCGTTTTGCCGCAGCCGATGTTTCCGGCGATTCCGATATGCATACTACTTGTGCGAGTTTTCTACAAAATTACACAAGATTTCGTATTTTTGCGAGGTATTTGGAAAGAAATGATGCGGATTGTCAGGCAAGTCGTAAATCTGTTCCGGGAAAGCACCTTCCTCGCATACAGGGAGGGCGCGCCGGGCTGTGTCGTCATCGACCCGGGGGCTTATGCGCCCGAAGAACGGGACGCCCTGCTGCAGCTTATCCGGAAAAACGGACTGGTACCCGAAGCCATCCTGCTCACCCACGGCCATACCGACCATATTTTCTTCGTCAAGGCCCTTCAGGACATGTTCGGCATACCGGTTTATGTCAGCCGGGAAGACGAGCCGCTGTTTCCCTACAGCGTCAGGACCACCCGGATGCTGGGCCTCATTCCGCCGGAAACGGATTTCCGCCGCACGGACATTGCGGACGGGCAGGTCATCCGGGCTGCCGGGCTCTCCTTCACCGTCATCCGGACCCCGGGACATTCCCCGGGAAGCAGCTGTTTCTGGGAACGGGACGAGCGGGTGATGTTCACCGGGGACACGCTGTTTGCCGGCACCATCGGGCGCACCGACCTGATGCTGGGCGAGTACGACGATGAAATCCGTTCCATCATGGACAAACTGATGCCGCTGGACGGGGACATCCGGATTTATCCCGGACACGGCCCCGAAAGCACCATCGGAACGGAGCGGACGGGCAACCCGATGCTGGAGCCGTGGGGCGAAGCCGAAACGGAAGCGGCGGAAACGGATGCGCTGGAGATACACGGCATCTAAAACAAGAATGGACATGACCAAAATTGAAGCGGCAAGACAAGAATACGCCGACTGGTGCGCCGCCGTCGGCATCCATACCCTCGATGATGTAAACCAAGTGCTCCGGGAAGGGCGCGCCATCCCGTTCATCAACCTGTGTGAAGCCCGCCAGGAACGCAAATACGCGGAAGCCGCGGACTGCATCCACCAGCATTGCGGAGAAGCCCGCATCGTGATGATGTCGGGGCCTTCCTCCAGCGGCAAGACCAGCAGTTCCCTGCGGATTGCCCAGCAGGCCAAAGTCCTCGGACTCAATCCGAAAGTCATCGAACTGGACAATTTCTTCGTCAACCGGGAAGACACCCCCCGGGATGCGGACGGGAATTTCGACTTCGAATGCCTCGGCGCCATGGACATCCGGCTGCTGGGAGACACCCTCAACGCACTGCTCGCGGGGGAAGAAGTCCGGATGCCCCGCTTCGACTTCACGTCCGGACGCCAGGTGTTCGAGCCCGGGAACCGGCTGCGCCTCCATGACGGAGACATCCTGTTCATGGAAGGCATCCACGCCCTCAACCCGGCGCTGACCCCGTCCGTCGCCCACCGGCGCATCTTCCGCATCTATATTTCCGCCCTGTCCGCCCTGCCCGGAGGAGAGAAAGTACACAACTCCACCACGGACAAACGCCTGCTCCGCCGCATCGTGCGGGACAGCCGCACCCGGGGCATCAGCGCGGAAGAAAACATCCTTCGCTGGCCGTCCGTGCGCAAAGGCGAGACGGACAACATCTTCCCGTACGAAGAAAACGCGGATCTCGTGTTCAATTCCTCCATGCCCTACGACGTTCCCCTGCTGAAATACTACGCAGAGCCGCTGCTGCACGAAATCAGCGAGACTTCCCCCGCATACGAAAAGGCACACGCCCTGCTGTCGTTCCTCGAACACGTCACCGCGCTCAAACCGGCCGAAATCGCCGCCGTTCCGCCCACTTCCATCATGCGGGAATTCATCGGAGGGCAGAAACTGTGAAAGCGCAGGACGAATTCATCCGGATTCGCGGTGCCGCCGCCCACAACCTCAAGCAGGCGGACGTCGATATCCCGCGGCGGAAATTCATCGTCATCACGGGCATCAGCGGAAGCGGCAAGAGTTCCCTGGCGTTCGACACCCTCTATGCAGAGGGGCAGCGGCGCTACATGAACACGCTTTCGCCCTATGCCAAGCATTTCATGGGCATCCTGGAAAAACCCCGTGTGGAAAGCATCACGGGGCTGAGTCCCATCATCGCCATCGAACAGAAAACCACGGGCAACAACCCCCGCTCCACCGTAGGCACCATCACGGAAATTTCCGATTTCCTCCGCCTGCTCTATGCCAAGGCCTCCACCGCCTATTCCCCGGCGACCGGCAAGGAAATGGTGCGCTATACGGACACCCAAATCGTGGACATGGTCATGCGGGAATATGCCGGGCGGAAATGCCTGCTGCTCGCCCCCCTCGTGCGGGGACGGAAAGGGCATTACCGGGACCTGTTCGAGCAGATGCGCAAGAAAGGGTACCGCCAGATCCGCGTGGACGGAGAAATTTGCGAACTGGACACGCTGGAAGCCCTCGACCGCTACAAGGCCCATTTCATCGAACTGGTGGTGGACAAGCTGAAACCGGAAGGCGGGGACGAAAAGCGCATCCGCGATTCGGTCTCGCGCGCCATCGGCATCGGCAAGGGCACCGTCGCCGTCCTCGACCACGAAAGCGGGGCGCTCCGGCATTTTTCCAAACACCTCGTGGATCCGGAAAGCGGGCTTTCCCTGCAGGAACCGGCTCCCCACAGCTTTTCATTCAACTCCCCGGAAGGCTATTGTCCGCATTGCAAGGGGCTCGGCACCATCGTCCACGTGGATATGGACACCCTCATCCCGGACTGGACAGAAAGCGTCGCCGCGGGAGGCATCAAGCCTCTCGGACGCCTGCGGGAAGGACGCAAATTCGACATCGTCCGCGCCATCGCCCGCAAACACGGTTTTTCCCTCCATGCGCCCATTGAAGAATTGGCGGACGAAGACGTTTCGCTGCTCATCTACGGCTCGGACGAACTGTTCCGCATCGGGGAGGGGCCGCAATCGGAAATGGTCACATGGGACGGGGTCGTGGACGACGTGGACGACAAAATCGTCTGTCCCGTCTGCCACGGCACCCGCCTCAACGCAGCGTGCGAATGTTTCCGCATCGACGGAAAAACGATTTCCGAGGTAAGCGCCATGGAGATTTCCGAACTCCGGAAATGGCTGGACGCCCTGCCCGGAAAACTGAATGCCAGGGGGAAAGCCGTCGCCCGCGACATCCTCAAGGAATTGCAGGACCGGGTGGCGTTCCTGCTGGACGTCGGGCTGGAATACCTGAGCCTCGACAGGCCCACCGCCTCGCTGTCCGGCGGCGAAAGCCAGCGAATCCGGCTCGCCACCCAAATCGGCTCCAGACTGGTCGGGGTCATTTACATCCTCGACGAACCGTCCATCGGCCTGCACCAGCGCGACAACCGCAAGCTCATCGCCTCCCTGCAGAAACTCCGCGACGAGGGGAACACCGTCATGGTGGTCGAACACGACCTGGAAACGATGCGCAGCGCGGACTGGCTGGTGGACGTGGGGCCCGGCGCCGGCGAGCTCGGCGGACGCATCTGCTACAGCGGTCCCGCCGGCGCCGGGCTCCCGGCCCCGGAATCCCGGACCCTGCCCTACCTGAACGGGACAGACCGTATCGAAGTTCCCTCCCGGCGCCGGACCGGAAACGGCAAACGGCTGACGCTGACCGGTGCCAGCGGCAACAACCTCAAGCATATTGACGCAGATTTCCCGCTCGGCTGCCTCATCGGCATCAGCGGGGTGTCCGGCAGCGGGAAATCCTCGCTCATCAATGAAACCCTGATACCCATCCTGCGCCGGCATTACCACCACGCCAAGGAAAAGCCGCTCCCATACGGGGACATCCGCGGACTGGAGCACCTGGACAAAGTCATTGAAATCGACCAGAGCCCCATCGGGCGCTCTCCCCGTTCCAATCCCGCCACGTTCACCGGCGTGTTCAACGACATCCGGAAGTTGTTCGAGGACACGCAGGATGCCAAGGTACGGGGCTTCAAGGCGGGACGTTTCTCGTTCAACGTCGCCGGAGGCCGGTGCGAGGCCTGCAAAGGTGCCGGCCTCAAGGAAGTCGAAATGAATTTCCTGCCGTCCGTCCATGTAGTCTGCGACGCCTGCCGCGGCATGCGTTACCGGGAGGACACCCTCGCCGTCCGCTATAAGGGGAAGAACATCCATGACGTCCTGGAAATGCCCATCGACGAAGCCTGCGAATTTTTCAAATCCCATCCGAAAATCGAGCCGAAACTTCGCGCCCTCGTGGACGTGGGGCTCGGGTATATCCACCTCGGGCAATCCTCCCTCACCCTGTCCGGCGGTGAAAGCCAGCGCATGAAACTGGCGGCCGAACTGTTCCGGAAAGCCACGGGCAACACGCTCTACATGCTGGACGAGCCGACGACGGGGCTGCATTCCGAAGACATCAAAACCCTGCTCGGCGTCCTGCAGAAACTGGTGGACCAGGGCAACACCGTCCTCGTGGTGGAACACAACCTCGACATCCTGAAATGCGCGGACTACATCCTCGACATGGGGCCGGAGGGCGGATTCCGGGGTGGACGCATCATCGCACAAGGCACGCCGGAAGCCCTTGCCGCCGACAGCGCTTCGGTCACGGGCCCCTACCTCGCGGAAATTTTGTAAAGATTTGCGCGTATGTGGCTGGTTCTCACCATTCTTTCCGCCATCCTGCTGGGGGTCTATGACGTAGCGAAAAAGAAAGCGCTGGAACGGAACGGCGTCTTATGGGTCCTGCTGGCCGCCACCGTGCTGACCACCCTGTTCCTCGCTCCTTTCCTGCGAGCCGGCACCCCGGAAGACCACCTTCAGCTCGCCATCAAAGCGTTGATTGTCACCGTTTCATGGGTCAGCGGCATGATGGGGTTGAAACTGCTTCCCGTCACCACCGTCAGCACCATCAAGGGATCGCGGCCGGTTTTCGTCGTCATCCTGTCCATCCTGCTGTACGGCGAGCGGCTGAACGGCTGGCAGGGTGCCGGCATTGTGCTGGTACTCCTGTCCCTGTTCCTGCTCACCCGCGCCACCCACCGGGAGCAGGAAGGGCGCGGCACCACCAAAGGGCTGGCGTGGATGGCGCTTTCCGTCCTCTCGGGTGTAGCCAGCGCCCTCTATGACAAGATGATTATCACCCGGATGGAGCCGCTGTTCGCCCAAGGCTGGGCCAATTTCTACATCAGCGTTTTGCTCGCCCTCATCCTGACGGGGAAATCCCTGCACGACGGAGACAGGCGGCCACGCTTCCAGTGGGACTGGACGCTGCTGCTCATCGCCGTGCTGATTACCGGCGCCGATGCCGCGTATTTCTTCGCCCTGAAACAGCCCGGTGCCATGCTGTCCGTCATTTCCGTCATCCGCCGCTGCTCGGTCATCGTCACCTTCGTCTGCGGTGCCATCGTTTTCCGGGAAAAAAACCTGAAAAGCAAGTCCCTGCACCTCCTGCTGATGACAGGCGGCATTGCCATCCTCCTGATGTCCTCCTAACATGCAGATTCCGGAACAAGACAAACGCGCCGTGGTCGTCAAAAATGCCGGCAGCCATTTCCTCCTCAGCCGCCTGCCGGACTGGAGCCCCTTCCCCGCCGTCTTGCGCGGCAAGGTGCGGCTGGGCCAGACAACCGCCACCAACCCTGTGGCGGTAGGCGACGTCGTGCGTTACGAAGGCGACGAGATGCAAGCGGACGCACAGCATCCCGTCCTGATCCGGGAAATCCTGCCCCGGCGCAACTGCCTGTCCCGGCGCAGCACCAACCTCAGCCGTCAGGCACATGTACTGGCCGCCAACATCGACCGGGCGATTGTCGTCACCACCCTGTATTTCCCGGAAATCAAGCTGCCCTTCCTCGACCGGATGCTCGTCTCCTGCGCATGCTACGGTGTCCCGGCGCTCATCGTCCTCAACAAAGTGGACATGTACCGGGAAGAAGACCCGGAAAGTGTCCGGCATTTCTGCGACATATATGAAAAAGCGGGGTACCCCGTCCTGCAAACGGCCGTCCCGACAGGTGAAGGTATCGGGGCGCTCCGGGAAGCCTGCCGGGGCAAATGCAGCCTGCTCTGCGGCGAATCCGGCGTCGGAAAATCCTCGCTCGTCCACGCCATCGACCCGTCCCTCCAACCCAAAATCGGCCGGATTTCCGACGTCCACCTGCAAGGAAAGCATACCACGTCCCTGTATGAAATGTATCCGCTCGCAGGTCTCGGCTTCCTCATAGACTCACCCGGCCTGCGGGGATTCGGACTCTCGGACGTACCGCCGGATGACGTTTTCCGCTATTTCCCGGAAATGCTCCGGGTCGCGGACGACTGCCGCTTCATGCCCTGCACACACACACACGAACCCGGCTGCGCGGTCAAGGCCGCACTCGAAGCGGGCGACATCAGCCCCGAACGCTATGCCAGCTACCTCGGAATGCTGGAAGAAGACCGGAAATTCAGATAGCCCCACCCAAAAGGCGCCTACAAATGGCTGACCAGCAGGCGGAAGGGCTCACCTCCGGGCCGGTACTCCGCTGCGGTGGCCGTGGCCGGAAGCAGGAGACATTCCCCCATGGAAAGTGGCTGCGTATCCCCGCCTGCCGATACCGTACCGCTTCCCGCCACGCACACCACGATGACAAAACTGTCCAACCCGGCGTAACTGCAACGCAGCGGGCGGGTCAGGTCATACAGGGATGTCCGGAAATATGCACAGGACACCAGCGGAACTTCCGTATCCTGCCGACGGGTATATTCCGTGCGGTAAGACGGATAGACCTGATAATCAATAGCGTCCTTGGCCCAGTCTGTATGCAGGACACGCATCTTCCCGTCCGTTCCTTTGCGCCCGTAATCGTAAATCCGGTATGTCAAATCGGACGTCTGCTGGATTTCTGCGAGGAAAGTACCGCCGCAAATCGCGTGTATCCGTCCCGGAGGCAGGAAGAATACGTCCCCGGGCGCGATGCGGTGGTCTGCCAGCACTTCGGTAATCCGGTGCGCATCGACCAATGCCTCATATTCCTCCGGCGTCACGGCGCGGGAAAGCCCGGCATAGATATGGGCCTGCGGCTTGGCGGAAAGGATATACCACATCTCCGTCTTGCCGTGCGTCCCGTGAACGCGCATCGCCGTTTCCTCGTCCGGATGCACCTGGATGCTGAGGTCCTCCCGCGCATCGATGAATTTCACGAGCAGGGGAAACTCGCCGCCAAAACGCCGCAACGGTCCTTCCCCGAGCAGGGCGGCACCCTCGCGGGCTATCAGCGCATCTATCCCCATCGAAGCACAGGGGCCGTCCGCCACGACAGACAGGCGCTCCGGATAGCCGGAGAGCACCCAATACTCCGTCCCCCAAATCATCGAGCGGACTATGGGAAGGAATTTATACAAGGGGCTCGGCCGTCATCAATGCAGGCTGCGGAATGCCCATCAGCTTGAGAATCGTCGGTGCCACATTGCACAGGGCGCCGTCCCGGACGGTCTTCACATCCTCCCCTGCCCCGATGACGATGAACTGCACCGCATTGAGCGAGTGGGCGGTATTGGGGGTGCCGTCTTCGTTGACCGCATAGTCGGCATTGCCGTGGTCTGCCGTCAGCAGCACCACATAACCGTGGGCAAGGGCCGCCGTCACCACCGCCTCCACACAGCCGTCGATACAGCCGACAGCCTGGCAGATGGCCTTATATACACCCGTATGTCCGACCATGTCCCCGTTGGCGAAATTCAGGATAATCAGGTCTTCCTGTTCGCTGCGGATGGCCGCACAGAGTTTATCCGTCACTTCGATGGCACTCATCTCCGGCTGGAGGTCGTAGGTCGCCACCTTCGGGGAATTGACGAGGATGCGGTCTTCGTTCTCGAAAGGCGTTTCCCGCCTCCCATTGAAAAAGAAGGTCACATGGGCATATTTCTCCGTCTCAGCGATGCGAAGCTGGCGCTTGCCGGCCTTGGCGACCGTTTCTCCCAGCGTATCCCGGACCACTTCCTTGTCAAACAGGATGTGCAGCCCCGTGAAAGACGCGTCATAGGGCGTCAGGCAGCAATTATAAAGCTGAAGGGTATGCATTCCCTCTTCCGGCATGTCATGCTGCGTCAGCACGTCTGTCAGTTCCCGGGCGCGGTCGTTGCGGAAATTGTAGAAAATGACGGCATCCCCTGCTTCGACCGTGGCGAGCGGCTTTCCGTTTTCGGTAATCACGATGGGTTTGATGAACTCGTCCGTGACCCCGGCGTCATAAGAAGCGCGGATTCCTTCCAATGCACTGGAGAAAGCAGCACCCTTGCCGGATACAAGCATGTCATATGCTTCTTTGATGCGTCCCCAGCGCTTGTCCCGGTCCATCGCATAGAAACGGCCGCAGACCGAGGCGACCCGTCCCGTCGTGGCAGCCATCTTTTCTTCCAGTTCCTGCACGAAACCATACCCGCTGCGGGGGTCGGTATCACGTCCGTCCATGAAGCAATGCACATACACCTTCTCCAAGCCGCTTTTCTTCGCATCGGAAAGAAACTCGTAGAGGTGCTCCAGGCTGGAGTGTACGCCGCCGTGGGAGCAGAGCCCGAAGAAATGCAGTTTTTTCCCGCTTTGCTTCACATAATCATAGACTTTGGCGATTTCTTCGTTCTCCTGCAAGGTATGGGACTTGCAAGCCCGGTTGATTTTGACCAGGTCCTGGTACACCACCCGTCCTGCGCCAAGGTTCATGTGCCCCACTTCCGAATTGCCCATCTGGCCGTCCGGCAAGCCGACATATTCCCCGCATGCCTGCAAGTGCCCCATCGGATATTTCGCCCGGAGGGAATCGATAAAAGGTGCGCCCTGCGTATATATGGCGTTTGAATGGTCATGTTTACCCTCGCCCCATCCGTCGAGTATCATCAACAAAACTTTCCGTTCCATAGCTTTCGGGATTATCTTACAAAGATAAGAAGCCGTTTTGATTTTATCAACTGTTTCCGCCATCCGCTTTCTCCGGAGAAGCACTCCTGCCGCAACGGAGACCGTTTTATGGAAAAAACTTCCAAACTGTTGCAAAATTCATTATGAATCAATATATTTGCCAAATATTACTTGTGGTGAGAGATTGCGGCGACAACAAGATATACCAACACCTCATGATATGCAAGAAACCTATATGCCCCCCACCCTCCGCCTGGTGTCACTCTCGGGCGGTCTGTTGATGGTCAGCGTCCGCACGGCTTCAGCTGCCGGCGGGAGCGCAGATTCCGGTATCTATGCCGGCTCCACCCTCGCGCTGGAAGGCGTGGATCATGGCAGTTCTTTTTCCGAAACATGGTGAATATTGCGTTATGAGAATACGGATATTACTGGCGACTTGCCTGTTACCTTTCCTGTTCGCCGCCTGCACCAAACAATGGGAGCCGGAGGGGAGCAATTCGTCCAAGCTTCCCATGATGGCGGACGGCACATACAAACTGACGATGAATCCCCAGGCCGAGCAGATGGAAACCGCAGAGGGGGAAGACACCAAGACGGCCATCAGCGGTTCCAATATCATCTGGAGTACGGGCGAGAGCGTGAAACTCTATTATGGCAGCACCGGTACGGCGGGCAATGCCTACACCTGGGTGAACAGCGATGAAGAGGTACTGCTTTCTTCCGGCAACCAGAAGGCCACTTTCTACTTCTATCTCGCCGCAGCACCGACGGGGAAGATGGGGGCGTGCTATCCTGCTTCGCAGTGCGCGGCGGATGCCAATGGCATCAACATGACCCTTCCGGCCGCACAGACGGCCACGGCATCCAGTTACGATGTGCGCTCCATGCTCCTGACGGCGACACCCACCACCACCTTTACCACGCCGTGGAACTGCACCTTCAACCGCCGGGTCGCCACGAACAAGATTAACATCACAAACCTCGGCTCCAGCAAGGTATATTCGGTAAAAATCACCTCCAACAGCGCCAACCTGGCGGGTACGAAACGTTTCAACCCGACAACGGGGGCCGACACCGGCACGTTCACCAGCGGGGGCACCAAGACCATCACGGTCACCTACAGCGGAGGCGTGACACCTTCCGGCGGCACCCTCAACGTGTATTTCAACTCATGGGAGGCGGCTTCCGGGACGACGCTCACGGTGCGCATCAATTTCAATGCGACGGACGGGGTCAGCTACAAAGAAGGCGTGATTACCCTCGCTTCCGGCGTGCAGGTAAACAAACTCAACAATTTCAGCATCAGCGCCAACAATCTGGGCCTGCGGCCCAGCCTCGTAGACTTCGCGAAGGAGTTCGTAGGCATCCTGGACATATGGAGCAATACCATCGGTTTTGTGGACGCGGACAGCTCGCATATGTTTGACACGGACGCAACATCCGCCATGTCCACCGGATGGGCGGGCGTCCATTACGTGCCGATTCCCCGCCCGGAAGGCAATACATATACGAAAATGCCCAACCAGTATTCCGCAACGGGCTGGTCCATGACCGTCGGAGGCACGACATACACGGCCGCGCAAGCATGGGTCATCGCAGCCAAGGGCTTGCTGGACATGATGACGAGCCAGACGTCGAGCGTCACCAACAGCTGGGCGACGGGTACGAGCGCCTGGTCCAACAACATCACGTTCACGAACAAGAACACCATCCACAAAACCGCCATTCCCAACACGACCATCCAACTGCAAAAAGGGAACCTGGACATTACGGTATTCGGTGCCAACCCCTGGTACGAAAAGGACACGGATGGGGAAATCGGCGTTTTCGGCAGTTCCAGCATTTCGGCCGGCAACGTGCTGCTGCTGCTGCAATTCTGGCTTTACCGGATGGCAGACCGTTACGAAACCGTGACCAACTTCAGGTCATCCGACGAAGTGACGGGCGTGGCCGGTTACGGCGGCATGACCGGATATATATCCGCCATGCGGATGATGCTCGTCATGGCGCGCATCTACAAGTATATTCTGGACAACCAGATAACCGCCAATACCTGGACGGCCTTGAGCGGCCAGACTTTCTCCGCCGATTTGTACGGCTTCTCGTCCGGGCTGAAAGTCTGCCAGCCGGGAACCATCGCGGCCTTTGCCGGGAATTTCGGACGTCTGTACACCTTCCGGGACGGAGGCGGCACCATACCCACGGATGCAGGCAACTATTCACTGATCGTAAAAGCCAACCACATCGCCACGGGCGGAGGTTCCGCAGGTGCATCCTACACGACGACAAAGGCGTATGACCTCGCCATCAAGGCGTACAAAGCCATGTGCGTAAGCGGAACGTGGAGCAATACAGGAGGCATGGGAAACAACGGCGCCTTTACAGCCAGCCTTCCCGACGTAGCGACCAAAACCCTGCCCGGCAGCCCGCAATTGGAAAGCACTGCCCTCTCCCCGACAAACCTGACCCTCGCCGCCCTGAATTTCCTCAACTATGTTTCCTACAATTGGGTGTACAATTCCAGCAATACGGCATGGCCCAACTATTGCGGCTCTATTAACGGCTATACACTGGGCGGGACCAAGTACTCCGGTGCGGCCTGTTTCAACCGGGAACTCATCGCCAACACCAACTTCTACAAGCAATTGTACGAAGCCTATACGACCACCAGTTGGAATGGCACCAACGTATATTCCAAAATGAGCGGCGCCACCATCCTGGCAAATTACAAGAATTAACCTGCCCCGTCCAAACACGAGGGAACAAGAATCGTCCCCGGGAGTTTTCTGCAACTTCCGGGGGCGTGTTTTCGATGCGGGCATCCGGGCACAAAAGTATTAGCGCTTCCGGCAACAGGATTTTCGGAAATCGGGCCTCCCCAGGTTCGAGTCCCTTATAAAATGCAGCAAAAGGGCGAAAAGCGTGTATAAATTTGTGTGCAAAACCACCTGTAAAAACCTATGTGACATGGCTACCAGATTCTACCTGTCCCCACGAAGGGACAAACGGGACGAATGCCCCATCCGGGTATCCGTATCCATCCGGGGCACCCGGCTGCTTTCGACGGCGGGCATCAGCATCGCCCGCGAAAAATGGAATGCCCGCGAGCAGCGGGTAAAGAAAGGGCAGCAAAACGCCGACGGCATATCGTCCGGCATAATCAACACCCGTCTCAAAGAAATAGACGCCAGTTTCGCCCGGTATGAACTCGAGCTGAACCATCGTCCGGAACCAGATGAATTGGCGGAACACCTCGCCACCATCAAAGGGGCCAACCGCCGGAAGCAGCGCCCGGACAAAGCGGAAGAGGCTGCCGTCAACATGCTCGACCGTTTCATCGAAGAAGAAAGCAAAAATGCCCAATGGGCACAAAACACCCTCTTGAATTTCCATAATTTCCGCAAGCACCTGTTGCGTTTCCGGCACGACGTCCTTCTCTCGGAATTCAACGAAAGCGGCCTTGCCCGATTCATCGATTATCTGCGCAACCAAGCGGGCCTTTCCGAAACCTCCGTCCGGAATGAATACCGCTTCTTGGGCTGGTTCCTCCGCTGGTGCATCCGGAAAGGATATACCCGGCAGGACGCAATACTCCATTACCAGCCCAAATTCCGCACGCTGCCCAAGCCGGTCATTTTTCTGCGCAAAGAAGAATTGATACGCTTGTACCAACTTCAAATCCCAGGAAACGAAACACGCATACAGCGGACCGGGAAACTGTCTGGCGAAGCATTGCGCCACACGGACATGCTCCGCAAAGCACGGGACTTTTTCTGCTTCTGCGCCTTTACCTCGCTACGCTATTCCGACGCGGCCGCGCTCAAAAAATCCGACATCTGCGGAGACTGTCTCCAAATCGTGACGAAAAAGACCGCCGACGCCCTGACCATTGAACTGAACCGCTACGCAAAATCCATCCTCAACCGATATGCGGATATCCCGGGAATTTTCGCCCTGCCGCGGATTTCCCTGCCTTGTCTCGACGGATGCATCAAAGAATTGGGCAAGCTCTGCGGCTTCAATGAGCCCATCAGCCGCACGGTTTTCCGGGCGGGGAAAAGAACAGACCGCACCATGGAAAAATGGCGTTTGCTCTCCAGCCATGCCGGCAGACGGACATTCATCTGCTGCGCGCTGGGAGCAGGTATCCCGCCGCAAGTGGTCATGAAGTGGACGGGGCACTCGGACTACAAGGCCATGCAACCGTATATCGACATTGCCGACACCACCAAACAGCAAGCCATGCGGGATTTTACCAGGAGCATGGAAGAAGAGCACGAACAGGGAAACCGTGTATAAATCCGTGCGCAAAAATCCTAACATGCTGATGTTCTTATTTCTTCACTTTTGGCCACGTTCTATTTCTATCCCGCCGCGGTTCCGACGGGGAAGATTGGCGCCTGCTATCCGGCGTCGCAGTGGGCGGCGGATGCCAATGGCGTCAACATGACGCTGCCTTCCTCGCAGACGGCCACGACCAGCACCTACGACCCCCTGTCCATGATTATGCTGGCGACGCCCGTCAGCACGATCACCACGCCGTGGAACTGCACGT
>JAGAFI010000083.1 GCA_017612675.1 Bacteroidales bacterium | reverse complement strand
GGCTGGCGCAGTCCGAATTTCCTATACAGCAACCCGTTGCAGCCCAAGCTGAAACTCCTGCTCCGCAATTATTCGCTCAGCGACGACATCGCGTTCCGCTTCTCCGACAGCGGGTGGAAAGGCTGGCCGCTGACGGCGGAGAAATTCGTCGGCTGGCTGCAGGAAATGGAAGGAGACGTGGTGAACCTGTTCATGGACTACGAAACCTTCGGAGAGCACCAACCCGCCGGCTGCGGGATTTTCGATTTCATGCGCGCCCTGCCCGGCGTGGCCCTGCGGACGAAAGAACTGGATTTCAAGACCCCGTCGGAACTCGCCCGCCGCCTCAAGCCCGTCGGCGAACTCGCCGTCCCCGAAGCCATTTCCTGGGCGGATGAAGAGCGCGACATGAGCGCATGGCTCGGAAACGAATTGCAGCAGGATGCCTTCAACAAGCTCTACAGCCTGCCGGAACGCCTGGCCCTGCTGAACGACACGGAACTGTGGGCGGACTTCGGTCGCCTGCAGGAAAGCGACCACCTGTATTATATGTGTACCAAATTCTTCTCTGACGGAGAAATACACAAACGGTTCAACCCCTACGACACTCCCTACGAAGCATTCATCAATTTCATGAATGTGCTCAGTGACTTTATGATACGAACAGAATATGCAGAACAACAGAATTGAAGTGAACGCGCCGAACTGGAAGAGCGTGATGGTTACGCGCCATCTTCCGAAAGAACTCTCCGGGCTGGAAACCTTGTGCAAGAACCTCTGGTGGTGCTGGAACGACAGCGCCAAGGCCCTGTTCAAGGAAGTGGATGCCAAGCTGTGGCACAACTGCGGCCACAATCCGATGGTCATCCTCGACAACGTAAGCCTCAAGCGCTACGATGAACTCGCCAAAGACGAAGACTTCCTCTCGCAGCTGCATGCGGTGATGGACGAATTCGACGCATATATGTCGCAGAAAGCCAAACGGAAGGAACCCTCCATCGGCTATTTCTGCATGGAATACGGGCTGGACACGTCCCTGAAGATTTATTCGGGCGGCCTGGGCATCCTCGCCGGAGACTACCTGAAAGAGTCCAGCGACATGAACGTCAACATGGTGGCCGTCGGCCTGCTGTACCGCTACGGGTATTTCACGCAGCGCCTGACCCCGCAAGGCAACCAGGTGGCGGAATACAACGCCCAGGATTTCCTCAAGATTCCCGCAGAGCCCGTTCTCGACGGACAGGGCGTGTGGCAGACGGTGGAGGTGCAGATGCCGGGCCGGACGATGAAAGCCCGCATCTGGAAAGTGGCCGTGGGGCGCACCGACCTCTACTTGCTGGACACGGATTATGAAGCCAACATCCCGGAAGACAGGCAGGTGACCCACCACCTCTACGGCGGCGACTGGGAAAACCGGCTGAAGCAGGAAATCCTGCTCGGCATCGGCGGCGTACGCGCCTTGCGCACACTCGGCCTGCAACCGTCCATCTACCATTACAACGAAGGGCACGCGGCTTTCGCCGGACTGGAGCGGCTTCGGGAATACATCCAGGGCGAACAGCTCGGATATGACGAGGCCCTGGAACTGGTCCGCGCCAGCGGGCTTTTCACGACCCATACGCCGGTTCCCGCCGGACACGACGCCTTCGACGAGGCCCTGCTGGGACGTTATCTGGGACATTATCCGGGCTTCTTCGGCATCGATTGGGACAGCTTCATTTCCCTGGGACGTTTCCATCCGGGCAACCGGGATGAGAAGTTCTCCATGAGCGTGCTCGCCGCCAACCTGTCGCAGAACGTGAACGGTGTGTCGATGCTGCACGGCAAGGTCAGCCAGGACATCTTCGCGGCCATGTATCCGGGCTACCTGCCGGAAGAGTTGCATATCAGTTACGTGACCAACGGCGTCCACTATGCCACCTGGGCGTCGAAAGAGTGGAAAATCATGCACAGCCGGGTGTTCGGCCCCAAGTTCAAGACCCACCACTACGACAAAAGCTGTTTCGACGGCATCTACAAGGTCTCGGACGAAGAAGTGTGGAACACGCGCCAAATCGTCAAGAAAGAATTGTACAAGGCCCTGCGGGAACGGCTGGGAGACCCGAAACTCAGCAGCCATTATTCCCCGAGCCAAATCGTCAAGATTTTCGAGCGCTTCGACCAGCGGGCCCTGACCATCGGTTTCGCCCGCCGCTTCGCCACCTACAAACGCGCCACCTTGCTGTTCAGCGACCTGGACCGGCTCGACAAAATCGTAAACAATCCCGAACATCCGGTGCAGTTCATTTTTGCGGGCAAGGCACACCCGGCGGACGGCATGGGACAGGACCTGATCAAGCAGATTGTGGAAATCTCCAAACAGGAGCGCTTCCTCGGGCGCATCATCTTCGTGCCGGGCTATGACATCACGCTGGCCAAGCGCCTCGTACAGGGAGTCGATGTGTGGCTCAACAACCCGACCCGCCCGTTGGAGGCCTCCGGCACGTCCGGAGAAAAGGCCGCGATGAACGGCGTCATGCATTTCTCCGTGCTGGACGGATGGTGGGTGGAAGGCTATCAAGAAGGTGCCGGCTGGGCGCTCCCGCAGGAAAGTACCTATGACGACGGCCACTACCAGAACGAACTGGATGCCGCCACCATCTACGCCATGATTGAAAACGATATCGCCCCGGCATACTACAATACGGACGCCGCGACGGGCCGCTCTTCCGAGTGGATTGGCTACATCAAGAATACGATTGCCAA
This sequence comes from Bacteroidales bacterium, assembly GCA_017612675.1. GTDB lineage: Bacteria > Bacteroidota > Bacteroidia > Bacteroidales > UBA932 > Cryptobacteroides. Next base: position 8,199 of record JAGAFI010000083.1, on the reverse strand, counting down.
GGTGGCCAGCAACTTTACGACGAACCGGATGCTGACGGACTACTGCGAGCGTTTCTATGACCCGCAACTGGCCCGCTACCAGACCCTTTCGAAAAACGGCTGCGCAAAGGCCCACGAGATTGCGGCCTGGAAACGGCAGCTCCGCCAGGAATGGGACAACATCCGGGTGGTGTCATGCAGCCAGCCCGACCCGTCCTACATCCTGTCCAAGGAGGACATGATGCATGGGGAAGTGGTGCTCGACCTCGGGCGCCTCAAACCCGAAGACATCGGGGTGGAAATGCTGCTAACCTCCTGCGACAGCAAGGACAGGCTGCATATCCGGGAGGTATTCCAGTATGATTTGACCGATTACACCGGCGGTATCGCCACCTACAAGACGAAAGTGCTGCCGGAGCGCACCGGTATGTACCAGGTGGCCATCCGGATGTATGCACGGAATCCGGAACTGCCGCATCGCCAGGACTTCCCGCTGGTAAAATGGCTGTAATCGCCACGGGCTTTTTCGACGGGGTCCATCTCGGGCACCGCGTGGTATTGGACGCCCTGCTCTCCGAAGCCGCCAGGCGCGGGGAGCAGGCGCTTGTCATTTCCTTCTGGCCCCATCCCCGGGCAGTCCTCCAGGACGGCGCCCGTGACTTGCGGCTGCTGACCCCGCAGGAAGAAAAGCTTTCGTTGCTTTCTGCCTGCGGCGTGGACCGGACCGTGGTCCTGCCTTTCAGCCGGGAGTTCGCAGCGATGACGGCGGAAACGTTCATTTCCGACATATTGGTGGCGGACCATGACTGCCATTGCCTCGTGGTGGGCTATGATACCCGGATGGGCGCCGACCGGCTCGGCCCCACGGACATCGCCCGCCTGTTCCCGGAAACGGTCATCTGCCCGCCCCGGGCGGGAGCGCCCGTTTCCTCCACGCGCATCCGCCGCCTGCTGGCTGGGGGAGACGTGGAACAGGCAGCCGCACTGCTGGGACGCCCCTATGCCCTGCGCGGGGCGGTCGTGGCAGGGAACCAAGTGGGACGCACCATCGGTTTTCCCACCGCCAACATGAAACTGTACGAGCCCCTGCAACTCATCCCCGGCGTCGGGGCGTACCTGACGGAAGTGGACGCGCCCGGGTTCCACGGCTACGGCATGACCAACATTGATGCCGCCACGAAAATCGAAACGCACATCCTCGATTTCTCCGACTGGATTTACGGCAGGGACCTCCGCATCCGTTTCTTGGAGCGCCTGCGCGACGAACACCGCTTCGCGGGGCTCGCGGATTTGCAAGCACAACTGCAACGCGACCTGGCCGAGTGCCGCCGGCGGGTGGCTTCCCGATAGCCGGCAATACAGCCCTTATTTCCTGTTATTCAACGCCTTCTGAAACTTGCGGGCATTTTTCTGATGTTCCGTATAGGTCTTGGCGAACACATGGGACCCGGAGAAATCCGAATTGGCACAGAAATACAGGTTTCCGTTCCGCCCCGCCTTGCCGGAATCCGTTCCGTAGTCCGGATGAAGGACGGCTTCGATATAGGCAGGCGCAGGCACGCAAATCGGCCCGGGCGGCAAACCCTTGTTCTGGTAGGTGTTGTATGCGGACGGATGGCCCAGGTGGGCGCGCAGAATCCGGTGCGGCTCGTAGTCATAACAGAACGCGATGGTCGGGTCGGCCTGCAACTTCATCCCGATGGCCAGCCGGTTCAGGTACACCCCGGCAATCTTGGGCAGTTCCGGCTCATAGCGGGATTCGCCCCGCACGATGGAGGCAAGGATACAGGCCTCCTCCCGGCTCAAGCCTACTTGCCGTGCCTGCTCCACACGCGCAGGGGTCCAATAGGCATCGGACGCTTTTTTCTGGCGCTGGAAAATCTCTTCCAAGGTCGCCGTCCAATACATCTCATAGGTATCCGGGACGAACATGGAGAAAACCGTTTCCGGGGTATAGCCGAAAGGACGGAGAAAAACGGGGTCTTGCAAAGCGGCCAGCACGGCGGCGGAATCCACCAGCATCTGGGCCCCGATTTTCCCGGCAATCTCGGTTTTCTTGCGCAACGCCCCGGACAGGGTCAGGCGGACAGGGGTCTGCCAGCCGTTGTTGAGCCGCCGGGCAAGTTCCACGCTGGAGCAGGATGCCCGGACAAGGTAATGCCCCGGCTTGAGGTAGGTATCCACTTCCTTTTCGCGGAACACCTTTTTCAGGCGGCGGGCATTCATCACAGTGCCGGCCACCATCTGAAGGACATCGTCACTGCAGGTTTCGGGACGGACATAGAGTTCAAAGGACTCGTTGAAATTGGACATTCTGTTGTCCCGCAGCCAATTATAAGCAAAAAGGCCGCCGGCGACGAGCAGCATGGCCAGGACGGAGAGCAGGTATTTTTTCATTTGCGGAGCCGAATCATCTCACCTTCGGCAGGCGTATAATCTTTGGAAAGAGCGTTCAGCCGGCGCAGGGCTTTTTCCCGGACGCCATAGCGCTGGGCAATGTCCCGGAGTGTTTCCCCGTCCTCCCCGACAATATGCTTTTCCAGCCCCTTTGCCGCCTGCCGCTTCTTGGCATGCAGATACACCAGTGTCCCCGGTTCCAGGGCGGCGGGTTCCCGCAAGTCATTGAAGAAGAGCAATTCTTTGAGGAAAAGATTGTTGGATTCCGCGATGGAGGCATAACTGTCGCCCTCCACCGCATAGATGCAGGGAACGCCGTTCCGTTCATACACCGGACGGGACAGGGCGAAACGGCAACGTTCCTGCTCCCGTTCCCCGAGGACGCCGTTGCTGCGCTGCTCGATGCGCCCCGGCGCTTCGGGAAGCGGGCTCTCCGCCTGCCTGTCGAACCGGGTCAGGTCATATTGCTCTATCTGCCGTATCAATTTTTCGGCATAGGCCTTGTCCGTCGCATATCCGGCGGCTTTCAGTCCCCGCGCCCACCCCTTGTAGTCGCCCGGGTCCAGTTCGAACAGCGATTTGTAGCGGTCCCGGTAACGGAGGAAATCGGAATGGTCCTGAAAAGACGCTTCCACGGAAGGATATACCCGGAAACACTCGTTTTTCCTGTCGTCATCCCGGGAATGGCGCTCCCCGCTCCAGCCCTTGTGGCACTTGATGCCGAAATGGTTGTTGGCTTTTACCGCCAGTTCGGACCGCCCGGCGTCGGACTCCAGCATGCCCTGTGCAAGGGTGATGCTGGCCGGAATGCCACTGCGCTGCATTTCCGCCACGGCCAGGGCGGCATACCGGGCGATGTATTGCATTTGCGGCGTATTTCCCTCCGTGGCCTGCTGCGCCCGTGCCCCCACGGACAACGGCAGCAAGGCCAGGCAAAACATTTTCAAGAACGCTTTCATACCCGCAAAAATACGGATTCTTTGAAAAAAATCCTTACCTTTGCGTACGCTTTTTGAGGGGTGCCGACCGATACCGCGGCTATCCCCCCACAAGCCCGATGGAGGTGTGGCCGAGTGGTCGATGGCGGCAGTCTTGAAAACTGTTGAACGGCAACGTTCCGGGGGTTCGAATCCCTCCGCCTCCGCGCTATGCAAAGCAATGGCAGGTGCCGCACGACTGACGGCAGCATATCGGACGTGCACGTGGCAAAGCAAGTGTTCCCCTCGCTCGATGCCGAAGCCGTCAGGATGGTGCAGGCTATGCCCAAATGGACGCCCGGAAAGGAAAAAGGCAGGGTGGTCAGAGTGAGATACAATCTCCCTATCGTATTCAAGATGTAAAGAGACACATCTCGTTTGTACCTCTCGTACTGGTCATTGTGGGCTGTTCGCATGAGCATTCCCACAATGAACTGTTATCCAGAGCAGAGCAAATTGTATTTACCCAGCCCGACTCGGTGGTCAGGATGCTGGCACCGGGAGAAGCCTAATTCAGGAACCAATTCCGTGCAGAGATAATCTGAATGTCCTTTCCTTTGTAGTTTATCTGTTCATTCGTGTCCCAAGTTACAAGTATTAGATTGTCGCACTTCAACTCTTCAGATGCGATGACGAGGGCATCGAGTTCCCGATTGCGGGTCTTGGGCTTGGATACTTCATACGCGACCTGTATCAAGGCATCGATCTTCGTTCCCTTTTTGGTTACGAAGTCGATTTCCTTTCCACTTGCGGTATGATAGTAGAAGACCTCGTTCTTCCTGATGTCAAAACCCCTTCTGAGGAGTTCCACGAACACCATGTTTTCAAGTTGCCTGCCGCTGTTTGCAGACAGTTCCAATGAGCGGGCCAGCACAAAGCCGGTATCTACAACATACACCTTCCGGTCGGCCTTCTTCATTTCCTTCAATTTGCTGTTGAATCGTGGAAGGAAGTAGAAGAGATATGGTTCCTCCAGATATTTGCAGAACTTTTTGACAGTAGTGACGCTGCCAAGGCCCAAATCTGAGGCAATACCCGTGAAACTGAGCGGATTGCTATAGTTGGTGATGAGATAATCGGCGAGGTCATAGAGTTCCGTGGTCTTGCGGATCTTATGCCGCTTCGCCACATCCTTGAGGATGATGGAGTCGAAAAGCGAGCCGAGGTAGGTCGGCTCAATTTCCCTTGTCCTGACGATTTCCGGATATCCGCCATTTTTCAGATAGTCCTCCATTGCATTGGAGAGAGCAGCTTCCTCTGCAGGCAGTTGCGGCTGCATGTTCACCTGCGTGTATTGAAGCGTCTCCTTCATTGAGAAGGGCAGCATCAGGGTCTCCACGTAGCGTCCAGTGAGCAAGGTGGTCATCTCGCTGGACAGAAGATTAGCATTGGATCCGGTGATCAGAAGGTTGACGCCTCTGCGATAAAGGGTGGTCACCCATGCGTCCCAACCATCGAGATTCTGGATTTCGTCGAGAAGGAGGTACTCATATCCGGGATATACTTCCGAAAGGGCCTTCATCACAGCATTTTCTTCAAAACGGGATAACAGGGAACTGTCATCAAAGTTCAGGTAGGCGTAGTTCTTTCCCCGGAGCATCTGAAGGGCAAATACAGATTTTCCTGCACGACGCGGCCCGGTTATCAGTTTGATGAGGCCGGAGCCCAGAAGCGCATCAGTATTTGCTATTTCCTTTCTCGTCTGATAAACTTTTGATGCGAGCATATCCCGCTCTGCTTTTTGCTGAAGGACGATTTTTTTCATGCACTTTTTCTCTGTACTGCACAAAAATAGCAAAATTTATGCAGTACGAAAAATATTTTGAATAAAACACATCAACAAAAAAGCGCCGATACAATCAAAACTGAAGTTTGTTGACAGGGAAATAAACTTTTTTCCTATCTTTGCATGTGGCGCAGCATGTGCGCCATTACATATTGCGAATGTGTGTTTCGCCAATCCGGTTGAAAATCTGGACAATTTTCTAAACGGGAAAGGATTTGTCGACAACACTCTTTCGCCTGTTTCGATACAATGCCATCGAAGGATTATCCACTCTTCGATATGCTATATATCGAATCAGGTGTGGAGATGATTGTTTCTTCTTTCCTATGCCTGTCCAGAGCATTCAACCGAAGTAACGATATCGGCTCCACACTTTTCGTTTTGTTGAATCCCAAACTGACATCAAGCAGAAAAGAGCCGGCCTGCAAAACAAAAAGTATGGAACAGCTGGTACTGTATTCTCCCCCAGATTGCTGGAAAACCATCATCCAGCAAGGGGAATTGTTATGCGCGAGCGATATCGTAAGCGACCAAATTGATAATATTGATTTTGTTGATTGGAATTAGTATGAAGCGATATACAAGATGGGCGATGGCCTTGATTTGCGGCAGCGCGGCCTTTTCCTGCCAAAAAGCAAATCCGAAAGAGAATGCTTTGGATATTTACAAGTCGCAAGAAAACGTCATTGTGGCCAGCCATGAGCCTGAAAACGGGGCCACAAAAACAGAAATCCAGAACACGAATCAAATATATTGGTCTCCATATGATTCCATCAAAGTGTTCGGAAAAGGATATTCGGCAGGCAAGTTTATATCCGGCAATACCGAATCGGCTCAAGCAGCACTGTTTAGAAGTGACGACGAGGTAAGTCTTCCGCTGTCGTTTGCCATCCATCCTTATCAGGAATCCTGTATGGACCCGTATCATATCAAATTCCCTTCCATCCAACATGCGGTTGCCGAAAGCTATGACCCTGCTGCCTATCCGTGCAGTGCCAAAGCATCTGCAAAAAAAGATGACGGATATGTCCACTTTCGTTTCATGCATCTTTGCGGCGGCATCAAGTTTACTGTCAGCCAACCGGATATCCAATCCGTAATATTTCAAGGAAGAGAAGGCGAACTGCTTTCCGGAACATTACAAATCGATTGGTCCGGGAATCCCCCCATGCCTTTTATTCGAACGGTTTTGAACGGAATACCAACAGTAACACTGACGGCTCCCGATGAAGGCGGTTTCGTCCCCGGTGTATCGTATTTCCTCACACTGCCGGCCGTAGAGCTTAAATCGGGATTTAACCTCTCTTTCCGGAAAGCCCACGCGCAAGCCACATATATCCATCCAGACCCCGTCACTGTAGAAGCGGGCATATTTGGCGTCTTGACAGAAAAAGACATGGGGCTGTCTTTTGTCCAAACCGAAGACGCGGAAGATTTATCCGATGCAGGAACCGCCAATTGCTATGTGGTCGATCATGCCGGCACGTTCAAATTCCGTGCGACCGTGAAAGGCCATGGTGCGGACCCGCTGGACGGCATACCAGCCAACGCAGATGTGCTTTGGGAGAATTTTGGGACACAAAGCATACCATGTGTGGGCGATGTGGCCAACAGTACATTTCTTGACAACGGTTATGTGGTATTCTCGACATGCGATCCCATGCAGGATGGCAATGCACTCATTGCCGTAAGGGATAAAGACGGAACTATCCTGTGGTCGTGGCATATTTGGATGTGTGCGGGATTTGACCCTGTGCTGACAGAGCAGTCTTATAATGGTGCAGGCGTCATGATGGACCGCAACCTTGGGGCGACCAGCGTGGAGCCGGGCGATATACGGGCTCTGGGGCTTTATTATCAATGGGGGCGGAAAGACCCTTTTCCGAATTATACAAACTATTATTATGGTAAGACTGCGAAAGTCATGTCGTACACGACCGTTCCTGTTTGGCCCGAGCCCCAATGGCGGCGACCCGAAATCTGCACAATCGCATGGACCATTGCGAATCCGATGACTTATATCTATTATTCGACGTTAAATCTAAACCAAAGTGGCTCGGACTGGCTGCTGGGCGACGATGGGGTCTCCTATACCGGAGACAAAACGCGATGGAATCCGGACAAGGGATTATACGACCCCTGTCCACATGGATGGCGTGTGCCGGATGGCGAAGACGGCGGCATTTGGCGAAAAGCGATTCGACCGTCAGTAGATTTGGTTAACGACGTTCCGAGTACTTGTGACGGCGACATGTGGGATGTTGAGCACAATGGGATTAATTTTGGAAAAGGATGTACCTACTCTTTCTCTTCAGTGGAAACATGCTGGTATCCAGCTACTGGACACCGAACTGGTAGTGCATCAAACACCAATCTCGCACAACACTTTCCTTATTCATCCGATCACTCTCATGGCTACTACTGGTCTTGTAGTAGTTGTTCTGCGTTTTATATTCAAAAACGCTATAAGGGCACTGCCGGAATCTGTAAGTTTGGTCTGGGGGCTGCTAACGCATCTGGATGTTCCGTCCGTTGCCAAAAAATCCAATAATCAAGGTGAAGCGGTTACCGCCCACACACACGACCGTTTTTCCGGACGGCTGGTGTGGCTGGTATGCTTTCACCGGCATGCGCACAATTGAAAACCGCCCCTCCAGTTTTGGAAGGGCGGTTTTCCGGCATGCGCCAACATTACACGCGCTTACACGCGCTGGCCGTAGGAACGGTCGGTCGTGTTGACCGTGATTTTCTCGCCGGTTTCGATGAACAGGGGCACCATGATTTTCGCGCCCGTCTCCAAGGTCACTTCCTTCAAAGCGGAAGTGCTGGCGGTGTTGCCTTTCACGGCGGGTTCGCTGTATGTCACCTCCAAGGTCACATAGGTCGGCAGTTCGCAGGTCAGGCAGCGCTCGTCGTCACCGGTAACGAACATCATTTCCACGTGCTGGCCTTCCTTCATCAGGTCGGAGTTTTCCACCACGTCCTTGGGAAGCTTGATTTGCTCGTACGTTTCCTCGTGCATGAAGTTGAAGCCGTCTTCTTCGGCATAGAGGAACTGGT
>JAGAFI010000082.1 GCA_017612675.1 Bacteroidales bacterium | reverse complement strand
AATCGGCATGGAACTTTTCTATGCCGCCGGTCCCGGGATTGTCCGGGCGCTCAAGGAACGCGGGCACCGGGTGTTTCTGGATTTGAAACTGCATGACATCCCGAATACCGTCCGCCGGACGATGCGGGTGCTTTCTGCGCTGGATATTGACATGACCAATGTCCATGCGGCGGGGACCCGGGAGATGATGGCCGCCGCCCTTGAAGGCCTGACGAGGCCGGACGGAAGCCGCCCCGTCCTGCTGGCTGTCACGCAATTGACCTCTACTTCCCCGGTATGCCTGCGGCGGGAATTGCTGATTGACAGGCCGATGGGGGATGTGATTGTCCACTATGCCCGGAATGCACGGGAAGCCGGCTTGGACGGGGTGGTCTGTTCTCCGCTGGAAGCGGCGGGTGTGAAAGCCGCCTGCGGGCAGGATTTTTTGGCCGTGACGCCGGGCATCCGTTTTGCTGATGCCGCGGTGGATGACCAGGTGCGCGTGATGACTCCGGAGCGGGCTTGGGAGGCCGGTGCCGATTATCTCGTGGTCGGGCGGCCCGTCACGGCGGCGGAAGACCCGGTGGCGGCGTATATGCATTGTATGGATGGAAAATGATGGAAACCCTATGGAACAAGAACGTGCAATAGCCCGGCAATTGCTGGATATCGGTGCCGTTTTCCTGCGCCCGGCGCATCCTTTCACCTGGGCGAGCGGCATCAAAAGCCCGGTTTACTGTGACAACCGGCTGATTCTGTCTGCCCCTGCGGCGCGGGAATTCGTGGAGCGGGCGCTGGCGGATGCGGTATCCGGGCAATATCCGGACGTGCAGATGCTGATGGGGACCAGCACGGCGGGCATTGCCCATGCCGCCATTGCCGCGTCCCTGCTGGGCTTGCCGATGGGATATGTGCGCGGTGCCGCCAAGGAGCATGGCCGGGAAAACCGTATCGAAGGACGGATGGAGCCGGGCTGCAAGGTGGTCGTCATCGAAGACCTCGTCTCCACGGGCGGCAGCGTGCTGGAAGTGGTAGAGGCGTTGCGGGAGGCCGGTGCCGAGGTGCTGGGCATCGTGTGCATCTTCACCTATGGCATGCGGAAAGGATGGCAGCGTCTCGCGGAAGCCGCTGTGCCTTGCCATGCCTTGTGTACGCTGGATACGCTGGCAGATGTGGCCGTGGAGACGGGACGCCTGGCCCCGGACTGGAAAACGCGCATCCTGCAGTTCCGTGACAACCCTTCTGATGAAAGCTGGATAAGATGAAACATCTGATAGACCCTACAGACCTGAGCAAGCAGGAAATCGACGAAATCATCGCGATTGCCGAGGACATCATCGCCAAGCGGGAATGTTACCGGGACTGCCTGCGCTATGGCAAATTGGCCACCCTTTTCTATGAGCCCTCCACGCGGACGCGGCTCAGTTTTACCGCCGCCATGATGGAATTGGGCGGGAACGTGCTCGGCTTTTCGGATGCCCGGAATTCTTCGGTGGCGAAAGGGGAGTCGGTTGCGGATACCGTCCGGGTCGTGGCGAATTTCGCGGACATCGTGGCGATACGCCACCACTGGGAGGGCGCGCCGCTGGCCGCTGCGGCGGTTTCGGATGTTCCGATTATCAATGCGGGGGACGGCTCTCATGCCCACCCGACCCAGACCCTGACGGATTTGCTGACCATCAAGCGGGAACTGGGCCATATCGACGGCATCACCATCGGTTTCTGCGGCGACCTCAAGTTCGGGCGCACCGTCCATTCGCTCATCAAGGCGCTGCGCCTGTATGACCATGTGAAAGTGGTGCTGATAGCCCCCGGGGAACTGCGCCTGCCGGCTTATATCAAAAATGATGTCTGCGAGAAATACCATATTGATTATGAGGAAGTCCGCACGATGGAGGAAGTGCTGGGCGAACTGGATGTCCTCTATATGACGCGGGTGCAGAAAGAACGTTTCTTGGATGAGGAGGAATTTGACCGTGTCAAGGATAGTTTCGTGCTGGATGCGGAGCGGATGAAACTGGCCCGGGAAAAAATGGCCGTACTCCATCCTCTTCCGCGGGTGAATGAAATCCGGCCCGAGGTGGATGCGGACCCGCGGGCGGCGTATTTCCGGCAGGTCGGCAACGGGAAATTCGTCCGGATGGCCTTGATTTATTGCCTGCTCAAATGGAAAAACGACCCGGCGCATGCGATGCCGCCGCACCCGGACTGGTTCGAGGCCCCGGCGCTGCACTGCCACAATGCCCACTGCATTTCCAACCACGAAAGCGTCGCCCCGCTGTTCCGCCGCACTGCTTCCGGCGGCGTCCGCTGCGTCTATTGCGATGCGAAAATCCGGGATGCCGCTGCCCTGTAGGAAGGGGCGGCTTCCTGTCACTTTGCGGTCCTGTCCGGAAAAATGGCCGCTTGTGCGGCAGGGTGCGGCGGCAGCCGGTACGTCTTACACCCGCCGGACGCGCACGACCTGTTTCAGGGCATCGATTTGGGAGATGACCTTGTCCAGTTCCGTGTTGGACGGGACCAGCAAGCGGACGGTAATCTCATGGAATCCGCTGCGGGGGTTCGTGCTGACGTTGAAAGAACGGATGGAGGCCCGGAAGGCGCCGACGACATCCATGATGGCCGTCAGGACGGCATGCTCCGGCTCTGCCGTGATGAGGAGCGTGCTCTGGAAACTGCCGCTGGCGGCGGTGTCCTGCCAGACGACTTTCTGGATGCGGTAGGGATAGCGCTCCATCAGCCGGGCGGCATTGGGGCAGGACATCCGGTGAATCTTGATGCCGGCGCCCCGGGTCACGAAACCGAATACGTCATCCCCGAACACCGGGTTGCAGCAGGCCGCCATTTTGTAATCCAGCTCCTTGACGCTTCTGGCATTCAGGACGAGGATGTCTTCCCCGCTTCCGGTGTATTTCAGGGCGCTCCGCACCTTCTCTTCCCTGGGGGCCTCTTCGGGGGCTTTCTGGAGGAAGGCTTTGATGTCGTTGGGGTCTATGCCGCCGTCGGCGATGGCTGCGAGGAACGCGTTCATCGAGTTGAACTTGCTGCGTTTCATCAGTTCCCGCGCCTGTTCGTCGGACAGTTCCAGTTTCCAGTTCCGCAGCCGCCGCTCCAGGATTTCACGCCCCTGTGCCGCACGTTTTCGCTCGTCGGCATCCAGTTCCTGCTTGATCTT
>JAGAFI010000081.1 GCA_017612675.1 Bacteroidales bacterium | reverse complement strand
TTACTGTTGTTGGCCATAGCTGCGCTTTCTATGGCACTTGCGACTTATCGGAAGGGCTCTAGCCAAGACACAAAAAAAGCGTGGACGATTTACACTCATCCATACTCATGGTCTTGGCGGGAACCAATTTCTCGAACAAGTCACGCCCACGCTAAGCGCAGGCATTCACTGACTCATTCGGAGAGAAATATTCTAAAACCGCCAAGTTTTGAGTATTCCGAATAAATAGCAAATGCTAAATATCTATGTATGTCTGCCTTCCACTTTTTCGGAAGACATTGCAAATCTACGAAATTTCACTGACACAGCGAAATAAGTGACGTTAAAAAAATAACCGGCATCATAAGCGACCATTTGCCCGGATAGGGTCGCGTAGCGACAGGGAGCGTTGATGCAGGTTATTTTTACAATTTACTAAACCAACCGTTGCATTCTTTGCAACAGCTCAAAATCTTGTTCTTTCCCCGGAAAAACCTTACCTTCGCCAAAGTAACTGCATTATGATACCACGCATCAAGAGCATACATCCGATGGACAACTTCATCCTGCTTGTCGTGTTTGACGGCGGGCAGAAGGTGACTTATGATGTCAAGGAAGACATCCGTACCCTGGCGGATTTCCGTGTGCTCGAAACCGAACACGGCCTGTTCCGGAATGCACGTCTGGATTCCTCCAGGACCTGCGTCTATTGGACGGAGCGGGTGGATCTTCCCTCCGACACCATCTTTGAGTACGGCCAGCCGGCGTAAAGCACTACGCCTGGTTCAAACCTTGCTGCTCCCGGAACCGTGTAGGAGATAAGGTATATTTCTGGCGGAAATGGCGGTCCTGCTGGGGATCCAGACAATCGGCGGGAACTCCGTCTTCCTCAAGGTCTCTGGCCCGCTTCCCTTGGCTGCGTGGATTCCTTTTCGTAACTTTGGCCTCGGTCATAATTGTACTTGAGCGCCATGACGAAGAAACAGGAAATACAACTCTTTGAAGAAAAGAAAGTCCGCACCGTATGGGACGATGCAGCGGAGAAATGGTACTTCTCAATAGTTGATGTGGTGGCTGTCCTGACGGATAGTCTTGACCCGGGAGCCTATTGGAGGAAACTGAAAGAACGCCTCAAAAAAGAGGGTAATGAAACCGTGACAGATTGTCACAATTTGAAACTGACCGCAGCCGACGGCAAAATGCGCCTTACCGACGTCGCCGACCAGGAGCAGCTCTTCCGCCTCATCCAGTCCATCCCTTCGCCCAAGGCCGAACCCTTCAAGCTCTGGATGGCCAGGGTTGCTTCCAACCGTATTGACCAAATACAGGATCCGGAGCTTTCCATTGAGCAGGCCATCGCCGACTACCGGCGCCTTGGCTATGGCGAAAAGTGGATTAACCAGCGCATCAAGAGTATCGAAGTCCGCAAGGAACTCACCGACGAATGGGAGCGCAGCGGCGTGCAGGGTCAGCAGTATGCCTCCCTCACCGACATCATCACCAAGACTTGGAGCGGGATGACCACGCGCGAGTACAAGCACCACAAAGGCCTCAAGAAAGAGAACCTGCGGGACAATATGACCAACATCGAGCTGGCCCTCAACATCCTAGCCGAGGCCTCGACCACAGAGATATCCAAGCAGCGCAACCCGAAAGGCTTCACCCAGAACGCAATGGTGGCCAAGGCCGGCGGCAACACCGCCAAGGTCGCCCGCGCACAGCTGGAAAAAGAACTTGGCCGCACTGTCATCAGCAGCGCCAAGGCTGCCGACCATCTGCTGCCGAAGCCGGAGGAAGGGACGGAGGAACAATAATCCAGCTACGTTCTTTCCAACAGTTCAAAATTTTGTTCTTTCCCCGGACAGCAGACAATATAGTAGGTTACAAGAATAATGTGTACCAGATTGGTACTTTCTTTGGTATCTTTGCAGCCAGGTACCACAAACAAAAACGGACCAACGACAAACCATGACGGATATACTCATCGCTTTTGCGGCAGGACTTGCCTTGACCGCCCTGACTGCTTACTTTTTGGGAAAACGCATCGTCAAATCCCACAGGGCACAGCTGGAACAGCAGGTGAAGATGCAGGCGGAAAACACGTTCAAGATTGAGCAGGCCCGCCTGGAATCCGATTTGGAACATGCCAAAGAACGGGCCCGGGACCTGGAAGCCCAACTGGCTGCGGCCCGGGAGGAAAGCGCCCGCCAAGAACAGGCATGGAAGGCCGAAACGGAATCCGTGCGCCTGCGGACCAAAGACGAAGACGCCCGGCTGCTGGAAAGCACGAAAGCAGAACTCCGCCAGCGCAACCAGGAAGCACTGGAGAAAGTGGAAGAGACGCACAGGCAGGCCATGACGGCCCTGCAGCAGCGCTTCGACGAAACGATTGCCAAGGTACAGGCTGAAATGCAGGCCAAGACCGAAGAAATCCTGAAGGCCCGCCAGAAAGAGTTTTCGGAGATGAGCGGCGCCCGTATCGGGCAACTCGTCAATCCGCTCGCGGAAGACATCGCAGAACTGAAAAAGGCCATGGCAGAAGGCAGCAAAGAACTGGCGGAACGCAATGGCGAAATGAAGCAGCAAATCAAGGACCTCATGGCATACAGCGACGCCAGCCGCAAATGTACGGAAGAACTGACAGCCGCTTTCCGGCACAGCGGAAAAGTGCAGGGGGACTGGGGCGAAACGGTTTTGGAGGAACTGCTCTCTTCGCAGGGGCTTACAAACGGCATCCATTTCCATACCCAGGCCGCCATCACCAGCGACCTGCGCCCGGACGTCGTCCTGCACCTGGACAGCCGGCGCGAAGTCATCATCGACTCCAAGGTATCCCTCACGGCCTACCTGAAATATGTGAATGCCGACCATGAGGACGCGCGGAAAGCCTTCCTCAAAGAGCACCTGGAGAGTATCAGGAAACATTGGAAAGAATTAGCCAAAAAAGACTACGCATCCCATATCAAAGCCCCCAAAGTGACGGCGGGCTATGTAATCATGTTCGTTCCCGTCGCCGGCGCATTCTGGAGCGCGTTGAACGAGGAGCCGGGCCTGTGGCGGGAAGCGGCGGCGAACAACGTCTATATCACCGACGAAATGAGCCTGTTCACGGTCCTGAAAATGGTCAAACTCACGTGGACCCAGATTTCCCAGGCCCAGAATCATGAAGAAGTTTTCAAGCTGGCCAACGAACTGGTCGAGCGCGTGGGCATGTTCATGAAACATTATGACGCCATCGGGGACGCCCTGAAAAGCGCGACAGAATCTTTCGACAACGGCCGGAAGAAACTGCTCCCCACCGGCCAGAGCATCCTCACCACCACCGGCAAACTCGTCAAACTCGGCGCCAAGAACGAGGGGAAATACCAAATCCGGGAATTGCAGGATGTCTCCGAAATTCCCGCCCTCCCGGCAGAAACGCCGGAATCCCGTTGACCGGACGATGACAACACGCACAAAGAAGCCGGCCTCGTTGGGGCCGGCTTCTTTGACAAAGGTATGAAAGATACTTACTTGGAAATCACGCAGACAGACTTCTGGCTGATACCCGAGATGTAACTCTTTTGGTTCGCCCACGTACGGGTTTCGATATAGCCATAATAACCGCCGCTGCTGTTCGAGCCGTTGTAATAATCACCCAGGCTGTTCGCCACCTGCAAGGTAGAGGCGCCGGAGGTAATCTTGTACGGCAATTCGTAGTGGCCGTACTGGTTGCGGTAATACAGGTGGAAGAAGATTGCCGTGTTCGGATTGGCCATCCAGTTGCCAATCTGCGCGGTGGTGCAATCCGAGAAATTGTACCAAGTCATCTTCAAGCTATACCCCTTGCTGGAATTGAACTTCGAAAGCGCCGTCGCCAGGCCGTCGTGACCGGTACCGGAAGTCGTCGTACCCGCCCAGGAAGCCAGGGTCTTTTCAGCCATATCCACTTTCGTAATCTTGTAGATACACTGCATCAGGGAGTGAGGGCCGCAGGTGTAGCCGTTGATCTGGCCGAGATAGCCGGGCTTCTTCTCCGTATGGATACCGCTCTGCGTCCACGGGCTGCTGTACGTCGTCGTCGCACCGGACTGCGTCACTTTGTAGGTCGCGGTGTCCCCTTCGGGAGAAGTGACCGTAATCGTCGCGCTGCGGGAAGAAGAAGCGGTGTTCTTGGTGGCAGCGATGGACAAGGTCGTGGTCGCCGTGCCGGAGGTCGGGCTGACCGTCAGCCACGTCGCGGAGGACTTCGCCGTCCAGGAAGCGCCGCCGGTAAGACCCACCGTCAGCTTGACGGACTTGGTCGTGGCGGCATTGCCGATGGAAGCGGAAGAGGCCGCGAGGGAAATGGTCTTGTACAGGCCGGCTGCAATCGCGACGGAACCCGTGGAACTCAGGATGTTCGTCGTAATGCTCTTGTCAAGCAGGTACTTGTAGTAGCGGGCCAGCATGAGCAAGCTCCGGTCGAGGGAGCAGTTGCCGGTATAGCCGCTTACGGAAGGCGTACCCGTCGTCGTGGCATTGCCGTCATAGCTGCAGAAGTTCGCCCACGTGTTGCTGTTGGAGGCCGCGTAGTTCTTCTGGCGCGTCGCCATGTTGCGCAGGAATGCGAGCTTGACGGTCTGGTTGCTGAATGCAGTGCTCTCCAGATACGGGTTGGCACCCCATGTATAGCTGCCCGGTTCAGGCATCGCATCGTTCAGGCCCTTGCCATCGACGAACATGAGGAGACCCTGCACGGCGATGGAGAACATCTGCGCCTTGTTGTAGGACTTGGAACCGACCGTAATCTTCGTGGATGCGGGGATATAGTGCCCGGCCATGGTCACGTCGCCTACCTTGACACTCGTGCTGGAATTGCTCTTCCAGGTCGAGAGGATGCCCTTGAAAGCCGTGGCGAATTCCTTGAGGGTGGTCGCCGCGACAGGAGCGGCCTGCGTCACCTTGTACGTGACGGCATCACCCGCGGAAGAGGTGAAGGTCACCG
Organism: Bacteroidales bacterium; assembly: GCA_017612675.1. Classification (GTDB taxonomy): domain Bacteria; phylum Bacteroidota; class Bacteroidia; order Bacteroidales; family UBA932; genus Cryptobacteroides. The sequence continues at coordinate 8,426 of JAGAFI010000081.1, read as the reverse complement.
TCGCGCTGCGGGAGGCAGTGCCGGTGTTGGCAGCCGCACTGGCGGTCACCGCCGTGGTGCCGGCATTGCCGGAAGCCGGGCTGATGGTCAGCCACGTAGCGGAGGACTTGCCCGTCCACGTAGCCGAACAGGTCACGTTGACCTTCGCCGTGGAAGCGGTGGCGGCCACACTCGCGGAGGCAGCACTCACGGAGATGGTCTTCAGTTCATAGAGGCTGGCGTCAATGGAGATGGACGCGCAGGAGGTCGCAATGCCGGAAGTGATGTTGTTGTCAAGCAAGTGCTTGTAGAAACGGGCCATCATCAGCAGGTTGCGCTCCAGACAGCAGACGCCCTTGAAACCGGTCACCTGCGGGGTGCCCTTCGTGCTGACATTGCCGTCCGCATCGGTATAGGTGCAGAAGTTGCTCCAGCGGTTGTTGCTGGCACCATAGGGCAGCTCGCGGGATGCGAAATTACGCAGGAAGTCGAGGGTGACCGTGGCGTTCTGGAACGCGCCGCCGTTACCGGCCTCTTCATTGTACGGGTTGTCTCCCCAGGTATAGTTCGCAGGAGTCGGGATGCCGTCGGTCAGCTTGCCGCCGCTGTACAGGGCATTGAATCCCTGCAGGGCGATGCTGTACATCTTGGCCTTGTTATAGCTCGTGCCGCCCACCGTAATGGTGGTGTTGGCCGGCACATAGTGTACGTTGGAGAAGGTAGAGCCGGAAGTCACGGTAACCGAGCCCGTGGTCTTCTGCCAAGTCGTCAGAATCCCGACAAACTGCTCGGCAAATGTCTTGAGCGTCGCAGCGCCGGCAGCATCCTGGCTCACGGCGAATTCCACGCTTTCGCCACCGACCTTGAAGGTCACCTTGCCGCTGCGAGCGGAAGAAGCGGTGTTCGCCGCCGCACTGACAGTCACGCTTGCGGTACCGGTACCGGAAGCGGGGCTCACGGTAATCCAGCTTGCGGAAGCGGTGGCCGTCCACGCCGCGGTGGTCGTCACCGTCACCTTCGTCGAGGACGCACTGCTGGCGAACTTCACGGAAGCCGGGCTCAGGGAAAGGTTGTTGGTGGAGAACAGGTCGGAACTGATGGCCACCGACGCGCAGGCCGTGGCGACATTCGTCGTGATGTTGTTGTCCAGCACATACTTGAAGAAACGCGCCATCATCAACAGGTTGCGCTCCAGACAGCAGACGCCCTTGTAGCCGGTCACCTGCGGGGTGCCCTTCGTGCTGACATTGCCGTCCGCATCGGTATAGGTGCAGAAATTGCACCAGGCGCTGTTGGAAGCCACCCAGGCCAGTTCGCGGGAAGCGTAGTTGCGCAGGAAATCGTAAGACACCGTGGCATTGCCGAATTCGCCGCCGTTGCCCTCACCCTCGTTGTACGGGTCAGCGCCCCATGCATAGGAACCCGGCGAAGCGGGAATGGCGGACGTCATCGTCAGTGTACCGGCAGCGAGTCCCTGGAAAGCCGCAAGGGCAATCCCGTAAGCCGTCGTCTTGTCATACGTGGAAGCACCGACGGAGATTTTCGTCGCGGCAGGGATGTATTTCCCGGAAATCGTAAAGTTGCCCACTTTCAAGTCCTTCGCCGTATTGTTCTCCCACACGTCCAGCAAGGTCGTGAAGGACTGGGCGAAATCCTTGAGCGAGTAGCTCTTCAGCGCCACGCCGGAGAAGTCCACCGTCAAGGTATTCAGGCCGCCCTCCTTGAAGGAGATGCCGCTGCCTTTCGCCGTGATGGTCTTGGTATAGGTACCGGAAGCGCTGCAAGCTGTGATCGTCATCGTTTCGCCGGCAGCGATGGTGGTGCCCCAACTGGTAAACCACACGTCGATGTTGCCGGCAGGCAGGGCCGTTGCATAAGAAACGCCCACCGTCGCAGCACTTTTCACCATCGACTTGCTCTGGGAAGAGGCCATGTTGATGATGCGAGAACCCGCGAGGGATTTGCCCGCCGCCGTAATTTCCACCTTGGTAATGGCTTCTTTCGTGCCGGTCAGCGTCACTTTGTTCAACGCGACCGCACGGCGGAACTTGCTCGTCCATGTGGAAGGCACTTCGGAGACCGTCTCGCTCTTCATCACGAGGATGAAAGCGGCAGGGTCATACGCGGAAGCCGTCGCCTTCTGGTCGGCGGGGAGCGTAACCTCGCAGTCTTCGGAAGCCTGTCCCGTCACGGCAGAAGACGGATACACGCCACCCAGCACATAGCTGGATGCGGAACCCGCCGTGAAATTGAAATCAAAGGAGGTGCTGGCCTTGCCGTTGCCACGGCTGGCACTGCTTGCCTGGGACTTGACGAAATGGGGTGCCCCGTCGTTGAAATACAGGGTCGCATACTCGTTCTCTCCCCACAGGATGGTCGTGCCGCTCAACGTCGTCTTGACATCCTGCGGTTCTTCGACATCCACACCGACGGTCATGCTGACCATGCCGCCGGGCGCAATCGCACGCTCTTTCTGACAGGAAGCAAACAAGGCGGTTGCAGCGATGGCTGCCGCAAATAATACCGAATGTTTCATCTTCTTGTGTTTTTACCTATTATTAATAATTTCCATTGTCCACGATATCGTCGTCCGTAAACGAGCCGCCGCCACCGGAATAATAAGAATCGGCGAGGATGGCATCCCATGCACACATTTCGACGGCTCCGCAATCGGGCGAAGCATAGCGGTTGTTCAAAAATTCTCGATTCATTTTAAGCCAAATTTTCACAAGTCGTTCCAAATATATGATTTTTTTATAAAACCAGCAATAAATTCTCGTTTTTTTTAATAAAAAAGAGGATGACTGCAAGTCCCAAGACTTTAGCCATCCCCATTTCCACGCCGGAGAACGTTTATCCGATTTGCGCCCCGTTGGACAGCACTTCCTGCGGGGTGATGAAACGCATCCGGCCATCTCCCTGACGTGCCATCAGAATCATTCCGCGGCTCTCAATACCCCGAATGACCCGGGGTTGCAGGTTGGCGAGAATGCAAATCTGCCGCCCCAGCATCTGCTCCGGCGTATAAAACGCCGCGATACCGGATACGATGACCCGGGTATCCATCCCGGTGTCGATGGTCAGCTTCAACAGTTTGTCCGTTTTCGGCACCCGTTCCGCCGCCACGACCGTCGCGGTGCGGATATCCATTTTCTCGAAGTCTTCAAAACTGCAGGACGCCTTTTGCGCCGGCACCTGCATGGCCGCCTGCAAACGGGCTTCCTCTTCCTTTTGTTTCCGGATGGCCTCCAGACGGGCAATTTGGGCCGCAATGGCCTCATCCTCGATTTTGGCGAACAGCAATTCCGGTTCGGCGATTCCGTGGCCGGCGGGCAGAATCTGCGGACGCCCCAAAACATCCCATGAAAGGCGGATGGCGGCAGGCGTGGCATGCTCGCCCGTATGCAAGGCCCGGCCTTCATCCGGCCTGTAGGTATTTTCGGTCTCCTGCTCACCTTTCCGGTGGTCGGTCCCGGCATCCAGCCCCACATTGAGCATCCGGCGCAGCTTTTCCGCGGCGAAGGGCGTGAACGGCTCAAACGCCACCGCCAGATCCGCGCACACCTGCAGGGAAAGGTTCAAAATCGTCGCCGTACGCGCCAAATCGGTCTTCGCCGCCTTCCAGGGCTCCGTATCGGAAATGTATTTGTTGCCCGCCCGGGCCATGCCCATCGCATCCTTGAGTGCTTCGCGGAAACGGAAATGCGCCAAATTTTCCTCCATCGACGCCTTCAAGGCCGGAATATCGGCCAGCATTTCCTTGTCCACTTCCGACAAGGAACCGCACGCCGGCACTTTCCCGCCAAAATATTTATGGGTCAGTACGACGGCCCGGTTCACGAAATTGCCGAAAATGGCCACCAGTTCATTGTTGTTGCGGGCCTGGAAGTCCTTCCAGCTGAAATCGTTGTCCTTGGTCTCCGGGGCATTCGCCGTCAAGGCATAGCGCATCACGTCCTCCTTTCCGGGGAACTGCTCCAGATACTCATGCGCCCAGACCGCCCAGCCCCGGGAAGTGGAAATCTTGTCTCCTTCCAGGTTCAGGAATTCATTGGCGGGAACATTGTCCGGCAGGATATAGCCGCCGTGCGCCTTGAGCATCGAAGGGAACACGATGCAATGGAAGACGATGTTGTCCTTGCCGATGAAATGCACCAGCCGGGTATCTTCCGACTTCCACCATTGCTCCCAACTCTGCGGCAGCAATTCCCGCGTATTGGAAATATAGCCGATGGGCGCATCGAACCACACATACAGCACTTTCCCTTCCGCTCCTTCCACGGGCACCGGCACGCCCCAGTCAAGATCACGGGTCACGGCACGCGGCTGCAGGCCGCCGTCCAGCCAGCTCTTGCACTGCCCGTACACGCTGCCGCGCCATTCCTTGTGGCCCTCCAGAATCCATTCGCCGAGCCACCGCTCATAATCCTGCAGGGGAAGATACCAGTGCGTCGTCTTCTTGCGGACGGGCTGGGCACCGCTCAGTTTGCTCTTCGGGTCCAGCAGTTCGTCCGGGCTCAAGGTAGCGCCGCACTTTTCACACTGATCGCCATAGGCATTGGGATTGCCGCATCTCGGACAGGTCCCCACGATGTAGCGGTCGGCCAGGAAAGTCTCCGCCTGCGGGTCGTAATACTGTTCGGATTCCCGGGTGACGAATTTGCCGTCCTCGTAAAGCTTGCGGAAGAAAGCGGAAGCATTGTCCGCATGCACCGCCGAGGAAGTCCGGCCATATATGTCGAAATTGATGCCCAGACCGCTGAAAGAATCCCGGATGAGCCGGTGATATTTGTCCACGATGTCCTGCGGGGAGCAGCCCTGCTCCCGTGCCTTGATGGTAATCGGCACGCCGTGTTCGTCGGAGCCGCATACATAGAGTACGTCTTCCCCGCGCATGCGCAGGTACCGGACATAGATATCCGCCGGAACATACACCCCGGCCAGGTGTCCGATGTGCACGGGGCCGTTGGCATACGGCAACGCGCAAGTAACCAATGTTCTTTTCATTTCCTATCGTTCATTTTTTCTCTTCCGGACAGCCGCCGTGCCTTCCGTTGCGCCGTTTGCAGGCGCTTCAGCTGGTTCAGGATTTCCGTCTGCTGCTCCGCCGTGGCGGTGGCGAGGCTGCGGCGCAGACGGTCCATTTCCACCTGGATGCGTTTTTCGTGATATACGAATATGGATTTGGGGACAACCTGTACCAGCCACGAAGCCGTGGCCGTAAGCGACGCGGCGAAACGCTGCACCGTCAGCGGATACTTTTCCGTGGAAAGCTGTGCGCTCAAGCGGGCGACCTGCACGTCCGGGTCATTCAACAGGCGGTGCAGAATCCCTTCCGCATCCAGGCCTTCGTCATACAAGCGTCCATAGGCCTCATACACCTTCCGGTACGCGGAATTGGACAGATGGCTGCCGTCCTCCTGCAACGCATTCCGGATGAACCCGGCCACCGTCCACTTTTCTTCTTCGGAGATATAATGCGGCGAATCGCTCTCAAATTCCAGGGTGTCGCAGCCATGGCGCAGCAACAGGTACAGCAGGTCCTGCTCCACCCGCGCCAGCGTCCGGTTCTCCTCCGGGACACCCGCCTCCTGCGGTACGGCATCCGGTTCTTGGGACGGGGCAGCGGGGGTATCATCGCGCCGGGAGCGGGACGCTTCCCGGCGGGCCTCCTCCTGCATTTTCCGGCGCATCACCGCAATCCGGTCGAAGAGGATGCCGCTCTCGATACCGAAACGGACGGCGGTCGTTTCCACGTACACAGCACGTTTCACCGCATCCGGAATCTGGGCGATGGTATCCGCAATATCATTGATGAGCGCCGCTTTTTTGAGGGGGTCTTCCCCCGCCTCGGCAAGCAGGAGTTCCGATTTGCAGCCGATAAAATCACGTTCCCCTTCCGCAAGGAAGGCCTGCACTTCCGCCAGCGTATGCTTGCGGGAGAAAGAATCGGGGTCTTCACCTTCCGGCAGCAAGACGATTTTCACATTCAGGCCCTCGGCCAGGACGAGGTTGATACCGCGCATCGCAGCATGGATACCGGCGGCGTCGCCGTCGTACATCATGGTGATGTTTTCCGTGAATTTGTGAATCAGGCGTATCTGCTCCACGGTCAGCGCCGTCCCGCAGGAAGCCACCACATTGGTGATGCCAAGCTGGTGCAGGGTGACCATGTCCAGATTGCCCTCCACGAGGATACATTTGTCCTGCCGGGCGATTTCCGCCTTCGCTTCCCAGATGCCAAGCAGGATGCGGCCTTTCGTATAGATTTCGGTATCCGGCGAATTGAGGTATTTGACCGGATTGTCGCTCCGCAGCGTCCGGCCGCTGTACGCGATGACCCGCCCGCTGAGGGAGTGAATCGGAAACAGCACCCGTTCCCGGAATTTGTCGCTGCAAGTGCCGTCCTCATGGCGGACGACCAGTCCCGCATCCACCAGGTATTCCAATTTATACCCGGCTGCCGTCGCCGCATCCAGCAAAGCGGTACGACCGGATGGCGCCCAGCCGAGTCCGAACCGCCGGATGGTATCATCCGTCACGCCACGGCCTTGCAAGTAGCGATACCCCAAGGCACGTCCTTCCGGGGACTGCAGCTGCGAGACATAGAACTGCTGGGCGAAATCGCTGACCAGCAGCAGGCTTTCCCGGTGCTGGCGGCGGACGATTTCATCGGCGGAAAGCTCTTCCTCCTTGATTTCAATGTGATATTTCTGCGCCAGGTAGCGCAGGGCCTCCACATAGGAACAATGTTCGTGTTCCATGACGAAGCCGACGGCAGACCCGGCTTTCCCGCAGCCGAAACATTTGAAAATGCCCTTGGAGGGGGTCACGTAAAACGAAGGGGTCTTCTCGTTGTGAAAGGGACAGCAGGCGACGAAACTCGCGCCGCGCCGCTTGAGCGTGACGAAATCCCCGACGACCTCTTCGATGCGCGCGGTATCCACAATCAGATTGACGGTCTCCTGCGGTATCACGACGCTATTTCACAAAGGAATTTGATGCGGACGAGGCGGATTTCCATCTCATCGTAATCGCTGCCCAGAATGCGAATGGCTTCCGCCACGGAATCGGAAGACGCATCCTGCTTGAAATAGGCGTAGATTTCCCCGACGATATCCTCGTCCAGGTTTTCCCGGATATAATAATCCAGGTTCAGCTTGGTCCCCGTCGCAACGATGGCCTCCACTTCGTCCATCAATTCGTCCATCTCCATGCCCCGCGCCTGTGCGATATCCTCAAGGGACATCCGCTTGTCGATGCTCTGGATGATGAACACCTTGTTGGCGCTCTTGCTGGGCGCCGACTTGACAATAAAGTCATCGGGGCGTTCTATCTCGTTCTCTTCCACATATTTGCGGATAAGCTGCACGAAAGCGTCCCCGAACTTCCGGGCTTTCCCCTCACCGACGCCCTGGCAGTTCTTCAATTCTTCGAGGGTTACGGGATACAGGATGGCCATATCTTCCAGCGCCGGGTCGCCGAACAGAATCCACGGCTGGAGGTGCAGTTTGCGGGCTGCGTCACGACGCAAATCCTTGAGCATCGACAACAGCACGGGGTCGCCCGCCGCACCGCCGGCCTTCATCGCCGCCGCTGCCGAAACGGCTTCCTCGTCGTCATCCTCGTCGTTCTGGCTGCCCGTAAATACCCGGTCCTCCACCATTTTGAGTTCCCGGGGCGCTTCGAGGAAACGCTTCCCTTCCGGGGTCACATAAATCAGCCCGTAACTCTCGATTTCCTTGCCGAGCAAGTGCAGAATCAGGCCTTGGTGGATGACGGTACACCAGAATTTTTCGGAATGTGCCCGGCCTGCCCCGAAAAACGGCAGGCTGTCGTGCTTGTAGGACTTGATGAGCGCATTCGCCGTACCGGTGAGGATAAGCGCCAGGTGGTCAATCTTGAAATGTTCGGGCAGGGAATCCACGAGCCGGAGAACCAGCAGCATCTCGTTCCGCCCGTCGAACATGGGTTTGGGATGGATGCAGTTGTCACAGCAGCCGCAGCCCGACGTCCCGTAATCCTCGCCGAAATAATTGAGCAGCAACTGGCGGCGGCATTGGTTGGACTCCGCATACGACACCACCTCCGAAAGCAGCTGGCGGCTGATTTCCTGCTCCGCCACCGGCTTGCCCTGCATGAATTTTTCCAGCTTCTGGATATCCTTATAACTGTAATAGGCGATGCAAAGGCCTTCCTGCCCGTCCCGCCCGGCCCGGCCTGTCTCCTGGTAATAGCTCTCGATGCTCTTGGGGATGTCGTAGTGAATCACGAAACGGACGTCCGGTTTATCAATGCCCATCCCGAATGCGATGGTCGCCACGATGACCTTGACCTCCTCCATCGGGAATCGGTCCTGGTTCTCCGCCCGCGTCCGGGCATCCAGCCCGGCGTGGTACGGGAGCGCCTTGATGCCGTTGATGCACAGCAACTCCGCCATTTCCTCC
>JAGAFI010000080.1 GCA_017612675.1 Bacteroidales bacterium | reverse complement strand
GCTGATGGTCTTCCCTTGGAGCCGCCTGGCTTCACGGTATCCCGCATTCTCGCTCAGGTCCCCCTGGGCACGCGTCTCCGCCAGGTCGTCCTTTACCTTGGGGTAAACCTCATGGATAAGGTGCTCCAACTCAGCCGCAATCTCGTCGTATCGTTGCTTTGACAGGTATTCCACGACCCAAATTTACGTTTTTTTCGGCAAAACGAATCATCCCACGGATTGATGCCGGGAACATCCCGGATGCCGGTTGACACCGGACACGAGGGGCAACGTCATGGGCAGAATGGGCTTGTGGTGCGGTTTGGTCTCACAGCTTCTTCTGGCCGTTGTCATGTATTCCGAAATCCGGAAAAGGAAACGTGCCCAACGATTGGCACCATTTGGCAGCACAATCCGCAGGCAAAGAAAAATCCGGAAGGATTGACCACCAACTGACGCATATCCGAATTGGGCGATATGGGAAACCGGAGGTCTGGTAAGTATCCTTTGAATGAAACTTGCTACCTTTGTAACAAATCGCTTTTTCGCGGAAGCACAAAATGACCAAGATATGCATAAGATACGCATCGCCAGAATCGCGTCCTTCTTCAAAGAGAACCTGAAATGAAACACATCCTCCTTATCCTCGCAGCAATGACGCAAGTGCTCACTGCCTGCGGACAAAACCCCAAGAAAGAAATGAAAACACTCGTAGCTTATTTTTCCGCCACCGGCACCACCGAGGCCGTGGCCAAGGACCTCGCAGCAGTGACCGGCGGGACCCTCTATGAAATCAAACCGGAAGTCACATACACCGCCGCCGACCTGGACTGGCGGAACAAAGAATCCCGCAGCAGCGTGGAAATGCAGGACAAAAGCTCACGACCGGCCATTGTCAGGGACCTGAAAGAGGCCGATTCCTATGACCGTATCTTCATCGGCTTCCCGGTCTGGTGGTACACGGCTCCGACCATCATCAACACCTTCATCGAAGCCTATGGCTTTGCGGGGAAAACCGTTATCTTCTTCGCCACCTCCGGCGGCAGCACCATCGACAAGGCCAACAAAGATTTTGCCGCCGCCTATCCGAAAATCAACTGGAAGGCCGGCAAGACGCTGAATGGTTTCTCCAAGACCGACATCAAGGCCTGGGCGGATAAACTCAAATAGCCGGCAATTTCCAATTTGGCGCCCAGAACCTGTTATTTGCCGATGCGACAGATTTAAGACCATGGACTTATTCGTGCAGAAAACCCGATGATTGGGTTACTGTCTCCAGGGAAAAAGACCGGAAGGAGCGTATCCGCATGTGGCGTCCGCATCCACAGCGCAGGGCCCTTCTTCAGTGATAGAAAAGGAAGCCGATATAGACGCGGGGACCGTGCGGCAGGAGTTTTGATTCGCTGAAGGCGCAGAGGTAATCCACCTTGCAGGTAAGATGCATGGGGCCCGCGACGATAAAATCGCATCCCACGAAGGGGTCGATGACCATGAAGCCCTGCTTGCGGTAACGGGTTCCGCCGATGGGCGCCCAGGCGGAGGCGGGTTCTTCGAACATCAGGAGCGTGGTCATCGCGCCGCCGCCAAGGGAAAGGCCGGCATAGGGCTGGAAGCGCCCCAGGACGGTATAGCAATCGGCCAGGAGGCCACCCCAGCCATACTTCAGACAGCTTCCGTTGCCCCGCTGATGCAAGGTCGATACATAGCCTTCACCGCCGATTCTGACATGTTCTCCCAGATGCAGGCGGATAACTCCCCCGATGCCCATGGGGGCACCTTTCGCCTGATACCCGATGGCATCCAGATTGCCGGAAAGATAGCCGGTATGGACCATCATGCCGCCGTCGAAACCGTGCAACAGTTTCTTCTCCTGGGCGGATGCTGCCGTCGTCATCAGCAGGCAGAGTATGGCAAGGGCACCCCTTTTCATCGCTTTCCTTTCATTTCCATCCGACGGGCCTCGTAGTATGCGTGACGGGCAGGGTTCTCCGGAAACCAGCCGCGGAGCACCCGCTTCTCCTGGCAGAACATTTCACCGATTCCCCAAAGGCAGGAGAAGGCAAAGCCGCCGATGATGGTGGAAAGCGTATCATGCTCCACGAACAGGGACAGGGCCGAGAAACCCACTCCCGCGAGCAGCCAGAGCCACCAGCTTTGTTTTCCCAGGTGATATTCCATCTTGATGACGACCGGATGGCAGATGCCGATGCTCAGGAAGACGGCAGCCCCGACGATGATCCCGTTGAAGTTCATACGTCCTTTCTGTTATGGATGAAACGACATGCTGCAACAACTAGCATGGGCCCCAGGCCGCTGTAGCATGGTGCCGTGAAAGATGCCGGAATGCCGGGGATACCCCAAATCAGGGCAGCAATCAGGTATAGATTTCTTTTGTTCATGTCGGCCTTAATTCGCTGCAAAGTTCGTGATAAGCAGCGTGATATTTCAGGCCGATCATGGAGGGAATTAGGATTATCCTTGCATCTTTTTCCGGAAAGCCGATGGCGTCATACCCGTCTCTTTCTTGAACAGGCGTGAAAAATAGGATTGGTCTTCCACGCCGACGGCAGCCGCAATGTCAATGATGGAACGGCTCGTGGACGAAAGCAGGCGCTTGGCGCGCTGGATGCGGACGATATCGATCCAGGCCCCAACACTGCGACCGGTGGACTGCTTCACGAGCCGGCTCAGATAATTCTCGCTGACGCACGCCTGCCCGGCATAAAAAGCAATGGTTCCGGGCATCCGCCCGGGATCAAATACCGAGTCCAGGAATGAAGTGACAGCGGCAGGAATGGTTGCGGGAAGATTCGGTTTAATCCGCGAAAGGAGCAGGTCCAGGCCCTTTTCCACAAATACGCTGTCTCCTTTCTCGAAGGAGGTGGCGAGCATATTGAACAGCTCCGCAATGAAGGCGCCTTCGTCAAACCAGAAGCCCTGATGCAGGGGTGCTGACAGATAGCGCAGCGGTTTGGAATCCGGAAGAACGGACGGAGCAAAACCGCCGGTATATCCAACGGCATACCTGTAGTAACGAATGGCGAATGGATGTTGCTGGGGTATCAGAAGAATCTGTCCCGGCTGACACAAGAAAGACGTGCCGTCCACATCTACAAGCACTTCACCGGAAGTGACATAAATGAAACCGACAAGCGGCAGGTGCGCCACCGGAACCACCGCCGGCTTGAAATAACCTACCGTGTCCATCCTTCTGATGAAGAACGGGCATGACGAATAGTCCGCCTCCGGACTCCAGTGAGGCTTATAAGCGGGCATTGGCGTTTTCTCCGTTCACATCGGACTTGGCCGAAAAGTCATGAATCCCGGTCTCGCCGCGGAAACAGCCCATCGCAGAAACGCCAGTCCCAATGGTTGGTATCTTCTTCATGGATGCAAAGTTACCAATAAAACAACAGGCACGCAATCGCAACTTGTGGGGATTGTTATATCGACGATGCCAGCGGCATGGGGACGCCGCAGGTTCGAAGAAACGTAAAAAAGTCGCCGCACAGCGGCGGGCCAGCGATATAATAAGGCGCGTCGCAACGCGCCCGGCGGAGGGCGGGACGGAGCTTGCGCAGCAAGCGATGTCGGTAGCCCGGGAGCTGCGGGGACGTTACGGGGCAGCGCCCCGTCAAAGGGGTCGCATCAGCGGGGTCGAGAAGCCCGGAGGGAATGGCAAACAAGTGATTATCAGCCATTCCCTCCGTTTAAATCAAAGGACTTTCCGGTAGAGTTCGACGATTTCCGCTTCCGTCACGTCACGCGGGTTGCCGGGCGTACAGACGTCGGCGATGGCCTGGGCGGCAAGCGCCGGGATATCCTGTTCCCCGATACCGAGCTCGGACAGGTGCTGCGGGATGCCTACGCGGATGGACAAGGCACGGACAGCCTCGACCGCCGCCTGTGCCGCCTGCGCATCATCCATCGCGCTTGTATCGACACCCATCGTTTCGGCAATGACACGGTATTTGGCGATGCACTTGGGCATGTTGAACTCCATGATGGTCGGAAGCAACAGGGCATTCGCCACGCCGTGCGGCACATC
>JAGAFI010000079.1 GCA_017612675.1 Bacteroidales bacterium | reverse complement strand
CCTGCCGGGGCTGCGGGCGCCCGGCGCCCGGCTTGTGCCGCCGGTCCTGCCCGGGTTCATTTCCGCCCGGGCGGCTTCTTTGGCCTGCGCGGCCTCCTGGGCCGCTTTCTTCCGGTACTCTGCGACGGGATCTACATACATTTCCGCGACGCGCCCTTCGGCTGCCCTGACGGTCTCCGCCGGGATGTCGCAGCGCGGAATGGTCCTGTAAACCAGCGTGTCGGCACCGAAATAAATGGTGTCAACCTTGTCTTTCTCCTGGGTTTTCAAGGCTACGGTGGCCCGGCGGCACAGGGTTATCTGCGAGAGGCTGTCGCTGTAATAGACATAGTCCGCCACCGCCGCCACGTGCCGGGTCGTGTCCTGGATTTGCGCCCGCGAGCGCATCAGGATGTCGTTGGGCTTCCGGTAGAAATACAGCGAGTCGCACCACGCCTCCTGCTCTTCGGAGAAGCCGTGTACGTCGTCCGTGAAGAAAAATGTCTCTTCGGGACGCAGGTACCATCCCTGCCCGGCAGACAGCATGTTGCCGCCTTTCCAGAAGTCGATGTGGGAATTGAATACGGCCCGGTTGGCATCGGATTCGTATGTCAGGCTTTCCGTCTTGACGAACACCGAGTCGGTGAACATGTTGACGTTGTTGCTGAACAGGAATTCTTTCCTCCGGGAGTCGTAACTGCCGTTCCAGCTTTCGATGATTTGCCCGTCCTCGTCGCGCATCGCCCCGCCGTCTTTGAAGACGGCAATGCTGTCGCGGGTGTTGTAATCCAGGAAGCGGGTGCGCAGGATGTTCTTTTTCTTGTTTTGCAACTGTACCAGCGTGCCCCGGAACTGGGCGAGATCGTCGTCGATGAAATACACGAGTTTGTCGCTCGTCAGCTTCGTCTCGTCCTGGATGACCTGTACGTGGCCGTCTGCGTGGATGACCCGCATATCGACGTTCCACAGCGCCGTATCGCAAATCAGGTAGGTCCCGTTGTGCAGGAACGTGGCGTCGATGGCCTTGCGGTATTTGATGCCGAAACGCTCAATCAGTTCCAGAGACTGGGCTTTCATCAGGCGCACGAGACTGTCCGTCTGCGATTTTTGGGTCTGCGCAGATGACAGCGGGCCGCACAGGGCCAGCAGCAGGAAGACAATCAGTCTGTTGCGATTTTTTCCTTCCATCCCGCGCGCGTAAACGCACAATCCCGGAACATCGGGTCAATGCGGATATAAGTCACTTTGATTTTCTCATCCACGAAACTGTCCACGGTCTCCTGCTGCTTGAGCCGGGTAATCTGGTTCAGCAACTCGGTATAGTCGTTCTCGAAAGAAGCGGGGTGCGCGGGGACGACTTTGTCCAGCCGGATGATTTTGTACACGAGATTTCCGTCCCGTCCTTCGTTGTCCAGGGATTCGATGGGCTCGGAGATTCCGCCGGGTGTCAGGTTGCGTACCGCATTGAAATCCTGCGGCTTGATTTGGTCGATTTCGAAATAGGCGGAGCCGGTATGCGGGTCTGCCATCAGCCCGCCGTTGCTCTTGCTGGCCGGGTCTTCCGAATAGAAACGGGCCGCCAGCTCGAAGGTGATGGACGAATCCCGGATGGCCGTGCGCAGGCTGTCGAGCCTGCGGAAAGCATTTTCCCGGTCTTCCCGGGTGTATTGCGGTTTGATGAGGATATGCCGGGCATTGAACATGTCGTTCTTTTTCTCCAGCACCTCGATGAGGTGGAAACCGTCCGGGGTCTCCACGATTTGGGAGATGACGCCCGGTTTGAGGGACATGGCCGCATCTGCGAAGGCCGGCCAGAAAATGGATTTGGATGCCATGCCGAGTTCGCCGCCCTTGCGGGCGCTTCCCGGGTCTTCGGAATACAGGCGGGCGAGTGTCGAGAATTTTTCCCCGTTGAGGATGCGTTCCCGGATGGAAAGCAGTTTCTCCTTGACCGCGAGCGCCGCCGCTTCCCGGTCCGGATAGATGCAAATCTGGCTCATCCGGTATTTGGTCGGAATCATCGGCAGGGAGGCCTTGGACACCGTGTCGAGGTATTGGCGGACGTCATACGGGGTCAGGGCCGGGGTCCGCTTAGCGATTTCCTGCTGTTCCTGCTGGGTCAGGGTGTGCTCTTCAATCTGCCGCCGCCATTCCTGCCGGAGCCGGTACAGCGGTTTCCCGAAATACTGCTCTACCTGTTCGTCGCCACCCATGGCGGTCCGTACCTGGTCAAGCTGCTGGGCCAGCTGCGCTTCGACCATTTCCTGGTTCAGCTTCAGCGAATCGAGCCGGGACTGCATCAGCAGCAGTTTGGTCTGCAGGATGGATTCGAGCAGTTCGCAACGGAGATTCTTGTCGGAAGCATATCCCTTGGCGCGGAGCATCTGCACTTCCCCTTCCAAATCGGACAGGGTGACCATTTCGTCCCCGACGACGGCGATGGACTTATCTACGAGACCGTCCCCGTATTTCTGCGCCCGACCGGCAAACGGCAGGCACAGCAGCAGGAGCAGCGCGAGGGTTCTTTTCATCATATTCTCAATAAATGACAAATTCATTGCGGTTCATGGCATCCGTCAGCAAGTCTTGTTCCAAACCGGAAAGCAGCTTGTGCTTGCGGGAACTGAGCAGGATATCCTTGATGCGCTCGCGGCAGAATTCCACCGGGGCGACCCCGCTGCGCCGGATATCGCAGATATAGGCGACTTTCATGTCCCCCTTGTCCCGCCGCTCCAGCTTGATGTAGTCCTTTGAAAGCTTGGACAGCAATTCTTCGTAGTCCATGTCGAACTCCTTGGCCAGCACGACGATATCTGTCCATTCCGCCGAGTAGTCCACGTATTTCAGCGCATCTTTGCCGGCCATTTCCGCAAGGGCGGCCAGTTCCGCTTCTTCTTGGCCGGCCATGTACGAAATCAATTTGTCCCGGTCGCGCTCCTTCTTCATGATGTCGAGGAAGCGGGCCTTGACGATGGGCCTCTCCAGTACGAACAATTCCTTGTGCGCCTCGTAATACTCCGCTATTTGGGCGGGGGTCACCAATGTGTCGAGCCGGTCGGCGATGTAGTGCTGTTCATAGCGGAATTTCAGCAGGGAACGCCGGTAGTTCTCCAATTCTTCGCGCACGTCCATTTCCGCTTCGGACAGGTGCCGGGCCGCCATGTCGGCATACAGGATTTCCGTCGCCCATGAATTGATGTACTGGCGGGAAAGCCGCAAACTGTCTTCCGACGAGATGTAATCCGGAATATAGGCGGCCAACTCGGACAGATAAAGCCGGTGGTTGCCGACCTTGGCTACAACCTCGTCGTCGTGTACGATGGAAGAAAAGGCGTTGCAGGATGCGAGCGCCAGCAGCAGGAGGAGCCCTGCGCCCAGCTTATGCCTTGACCAGTGCGCTGAGCTTTTCGTAGAGGGCATCGGTTTTGACGAGAATCTCCTTGCGGAGGGCGTTATAATAGGCCTTCACCGGGGCTTCCGGATGGCTGACCTTATCCCTGAGTTCGTTATACAGATCCACCGCTTCTTCCAGCAGTGCGGCCACCTGGTCCTGATCGACTTTCGTGTTGACGGCAGCCACGACGGAACAATCCTCCACGAATGCGCTCAACACGTATTCGATGTCTTTCTTAATCTCGCGTAAGTTCATATTACCTTATATTAATGCTGCAAATGTAGGAATTTTATTTGAATATCCGTCCGGCATCCGGAAAGGACCCGCGTGGGCCAAAGATAAGGAAGTTTCCGAAAAAAGGGATAACTTTGCCGCATGGACCGGAAAACCAATGCCGCGAGGCTGCTTGATGCCGCGGGAATTCCGTATGAACTTGTTCCTTACGAGGTGGACGAAGCGCATCTCGAGGCAGGCCATATCGCCGCGCAGCTGGGAGAAGACCTGGACCGGGTTTTCAAGACGTTGGTGCTCCGGGGCGACCGCACGGGCCCTTTCGTCTGCGTCATGCCGGGCTCCCTGGAAGTGGACCTGAAAGCGGCCGCCGGCATATCCGGAAACAAGAACTGCGAGATGCTTCACCTGAAAGAACTCCAGCCCCTTACCGGGTACGTCCGCGGCGGCTGTTCCCCTGTCGGCATGAAGAAACCGTTTCCGACCTTTGTCCATGAAAGCGCCCTGCTCTACGAAACCATTTTCGTCAGTGCCGGCGTCCGCGGCCTTCAGTTCCGCATCGCACCGCAGGCGCTGATAGACTTTATCGGTGCAAAAATCTACCCTTTGTGATTATGTGGGATTTCCTGAAAGAGAACATCGGGGCCATCGGTTTGGCCTTCGCGGTGTCGGGCATTCTGGTGAGCGTCCTGGTGCTGGTCCGCAAACGGAAAGGCGACCGGGACGTCAAATAGCCGTGCATTTGGCCCGGAGCCATGCGGCGGTGGCGGTGTCCAGCAGCGGGCAGAGGGTGTCGCGCACCCGGGCGTTGTAGGCATTGAGCCATGCGCGTTCCGGCTCCGTCAGCAGTTCCCGTTGCAGGATGGCGGTGTCGAAATGGCAGAGGGTCAGCGGCTCGAAGCGCAGCCATCCGCCGAAATCGTTGTCGCCGTCATCCACGCAAAGCAGCAGGTTTTCGTGGCGGATGCCGTACAGGCCTTCCCGGTAGATGCCGGGTTCGCACGAGACGACCATGCCCGGCAGCAGCGCTTGCGGGTTGAGGTCTTGCCGGATGCTTTGCGGGCCTTCGTGTACCCCGAGGAAAAAGCCGACGCCGTGTCCCGTGCCGTGTCCGAAATTGCGGCGTGCCTGCCACAGGGGGGCGCGGGCAAGCGCATCCAGCCGGCATCCGGGCGTTCCGGCGGGGAACACCGCCATGGCGAGGGCGATATGGCCTTTGAGGACCAGGGTATAGTCTTCACATGCTTCCGGGGAACAGGGACCCAGCGGTACGGTGCGGGTGATGTCCGTCGTGCCACCCAGAAACTGCCCGCCGGAGTCGCACAGGTACAGCCCTTCCGGTTCCAGCAAGGGGGCATTCTCCCGCGGCGTGACATAATGGGGAAGCGCTGCGGAGGCTCCCCGGGCGGAAATGGTCTCGAAACTGTCTCCCTGATAGCCGCCCAAACCGGCCCGCAACTGTCCCAATTTTACGCTGGCATCCCATTCGCTGACGGTTTTGTCCGCCATCATGGAGCGCTCCAGCCAATACAGGAAGCGTTCCATGACCAGGCCGTCCTGCACGTGGGTTTCCCGCAGGCGGGTGATTTCCACGGAATTCTTGACGGCTTTCAGCAGGCAGGCGGGGGTGGGGGCATCCAGCAGCCGCACCCCGGATTCCCGCAAGATGCTGCCCAATTCTTCGTTGAGGCTGCCGCCATCCGCCCACAGGCAACCGAAGCCTGTCAGGGACTGGAAGATGGCATCATAGTCATCCAGGATGACCCCGTCCGCTTCCAATGCCCGGAAAGCGGCTGCCGTATCCGCGTCTTCCACCGGGTCTTTCCGCACGAACCAGCGGACTTCTTCATCGGATATGAGCAAATAACTGATTACATACGGGTTGTATTCGATGTCGGAGGCCCGCACATTGAGCGTCCACGCAATTTCGTCCAGGGCCGTCAGCAGCACGGCGTCCGCTTTCCGCTCGCGGAGCGCTTCCCGGATGCGGCCCGTTTTCTCCCGGCGGCTTTCCCCGGTCTCCACGGTGAAGACGGGGGTTTGCGGGATGGCCGGGCGGTCTTGCCACAGGGTGTTCAGCAAATCTGGCACGCGGATGACGTCGCCTGTCAGGGATGCGGCGAAGCGGCTGTCCGTACACAGGGAATCGATGGCGATGACGGCGTCCGGGCCCAGTTGCCGCAGCAGGAAATCCGGAATCGGTTCTTCATCGGGCACCCTTGTCTTGTGCAGGACGCAGCCGGGGGGCAATTGTTCCCGGGCCTGGAGGAAATAACGCGAGTCTGTCCACAGGCCGGCATGGTCGAGTGTGACGACGATATCGCCCGCTTCTCCGGTAAAGCCGGTCAGGTAACGGACCTGTTTGTAACGCTCGGCGGGGTATTCGCTGCCGTGCGGGTCGCTTCCGGTAAGCACGACGGCATCCCAGCCCCGTGCGCGCATCAGGCTGCGCAATGTTTCAATCCTGTCGCCCATCGCGAATCGCAGCACACAGGCGGACGATGTCCCGGTTGAGGCCTTCGAGCTGGAAGCCCGTCAGGCTGCGGGTCACTGTCACGCGGTCTTCAAAACTCTTCAGCAGGCGGTCCAGCCCGCTTTTTTTGCGGAATACCCAGTTGGCATCCCCCTCTTTTTCCAATACATAGCCATGTGCTTCCATGACCTTGAACAGGACCGGGCGCACTTCTTCGTCCGCTCCGGGAATGACGGCCTCGCGCCTGGCGTATCCCAGCAGGGGATAAACGGCGGAAAAGACGGCGAGCAGCAGGGCAATCTGCCAGAAAGAATCATACCCGTTGACAAAAATCTTTCCGGGGTCGGAATCCACGATGCCCGCCAGCGACAGGATGGCGATGACGAGACAGAGGATGAGGAGGATGTACACAAAATACTTGACGGAGCGTATGAAATGGCGCATAGGCGTTTATTGTTTTGTAAATACTTGATACATATTGCATGAGCAGGCGACAATGCCGGCTTGTTTTTGCCTGTCCGCCGGTGCGGTGGCCCGGTATGCCTGTACAATTCCCAAAGGTACGAATTTCCCGATATTTTTACATATATTTGCGCGAGGCCATGATAACGCAACACCATATCGCCATGAAGAAGTTTCTCCCCCTCTTTTTTTTCGCGCTGGCGCTTTCATGCGGACGGAACGAGCCGCAAAGTGCCGTCGTACAACTGACTGTCCGGTGTGAAATGGAGGACGGCGCGGCCAAGACCGCCATCAACGGCAACCGGGAAATCCTGTGGGGCGAAAACGAATATGTCCGGCTCTGGTATCATGACGGCAAGGACCGGTTCGCCACGTCCGGCGAATCATCCGCGTCGGCTTCCTCCGGGGAAAAGATTGCGTCGTTCACCTTCTCCGTCCCGGTGGAGGCGGCTTCCTCCTACAGCGTGGGCGGCATCTATCCCGCTTCCTGCGCCGTTGCCGTGGGCGGGGTGGACAACGGAAATCCGGAGGCATACAAAGTCACGTTGCCTGCTGCGCAGACCGCTCCGGCGGGGACGTATGACCCCGCGGCCTACCTGATGGTGATGCGCAGCGCCACCATGGCGGAATTTCCCCAGACCCTGACGGCATACTGGAAGCGTGCCGTTTCGCTCAACCATTTGACCCTGACCGGATTGGGAGAGGACGTGAATGCCGTGGAAATCTGCTGTCCGGGCAAGGCATTTGCCGGCAAGGCCACCGTGGACCTGAAGACGGGGCGGCTCGTGGAGGTCTATGAACCCAGCGAATCCGTCACCGTGCAGACGGCCCTGTCCGTCGGGACAGGCACGTTGTATTTCACCTCGTGGGACGTGCAGGTCGCTGCCGGGGAACAGGTCGTCATCCGGGCCATCGGGGCGGCCAACACCTATACGAAAACCATCACGGCTTCCGGCAGCGGCATTTCGTTCAGCCAAGGGCAGCTTTGCAAGCTGTCGGTCGATTTCTCCGGCGTGGAGGCGGACCATATCAGCCTTTCCGATTTCGCCGTCCGTTTCGTCACGCTGCTCGATGCGTGGCAGGCGAATACGGGCAGCGTCAGCGTCGGGGGCGGGGATACGTTCAAGGACGTACACCTTGTTCCCGCCGACTGGTCTTTCCAACTCGGGGCGGTCCGTTACAACCGTTCCAATGCCTATGACGTGGCCTTGCAAGGCTTCTGTGCCTTGTATGACGGCGGCACGATGGCGGATGCGGTCCCCGTCGCACGCGGGTATGCGTGGGGCGACAATCCCTACAACGAAGGAGCCGGCAACGGCGGTGCTTTCCAGAACGAAGTCGTGGGATTGGACCTCCTGCGCAACTATGCCTCCCGCGCCCTGCCGTGGGCGGCCAATAACCAAAAATGGAGCAATTTCTGCTGGTACACCGATGCGGACGGGAACCTGTCCACCCTCGGCACCCCGCAAGTGACCGCCTATAAGGGCGTCTGCTGTCTGGAGCGCTCGCTGCTCCTGGTGGCGCGGTTCTTCCGTTACCTGCTCGACAACCATATTTCGGACAATATCGCATCGGCTTGTGCCGCCATGCAACTGGATGCGTCTTTGTATGAATATGCATATCAGCCCATCCGTTTTTCCGTCTCTTCCGTCAGCATGAAGACCCTGCCGGCAAGTGCCGTCAGCGTGACGGTGCAGGCGGAAACGGCGTGGCAGGTGGATGGCGTGGACGGCGCATGGCTTTCTGCCGCCAAGGCGGAAGGGAATCTGCTGCGTCTCGAAGCCGCGCCCAACTACAGCGGCGCCGTCCGTTCCGGGCAGGTGCGCGTCCGTGCCGGGACGGAGACTGCGTCCCTGCCGGTCAGCCAGGAAGCGGACAACAGCCTGTTCCTCGGGGCGAAAACCGAGATGGGACGGCGTTTCGTCCACCAAAGCGGTACCCTTGTCACCAAAGTGACTTCGGATGCGGTGACAACGCTCGACAACAAGGTGCATGCCTTGAAACTGAATTTTACCAGCTCCATGTCCGGGACGGCTTCCCCGTATGCCATGTTCCTGTTTGACATCGACATGACCGGGGATGTGACCCTCGTCGCCACCTGCGCCAATGACGACGATGCCAGTATCAAGAAAACGGATGCCAGTCTCACGTCCACGCAAATCATGCGTTCCCAGCTTTCCGTGCTGCAGAGCAAGCGCAGCGGCCTGCGGGTGTTTGGCGGTGTCAATGCGGATTTCTTCCTGACCAAGCAGAACAACCTGCTGCACGGCGTGCTGCACCGGCGGGGCGTCTGCCTGAAAGACAGCTTTGACGGCGGGGCTGCCTGCACGGTTTTTGCCGTGATGCAGGACGGGACGCCCCACATTTTCAGCCAAAGTGAATACGCGGAAAACAAAGCCGGTATCCGGGAAGCCGTCGGGGGCAGGCAGCGCCTGCTGAACAACGGAAAGACCGTTTCCACCAACAATACGACATTCGAGCCCCGCACGGCGGTAGGCGTAAGCCGGGACGGGACGCATGTGCTGCTGCTCGCCGTGGACGGGCGCCGGGACGGCTGGTCGGTCGGGGCGTCTTATCTGCTGCTGTCGCAAATCCTCGCGGCGATGGGGGCGTACAATGCCATCAACCTCGACGGAGGCGGTTCCACGACCTTCGTGACGCACAGTTCCACCAGTGCTGCGGTGAGTACCTTCGTGACGGAGAACAAGCCGACCGATAGCGCCGGAGACCGTGCCGTCGTGGACGGCCTGGCCATTGTCAAGTAGGGCGTCGGGCTTTTAGAAACAGACCCCGACGCTCGCGTTCAGGTAGGACGTGTGGCGATAGGGATTGACGATATAGCCGAAACCCAGCGGCATCTGCAGCTTGCCCAGCGTGAGGGTGTGGGCGTAGCGCAGTTCGAGGTGAATCACGGCGAAATCGCGGGTATAATTCGTATAGGCCCCTTTCAGTACGCTGGAGCCCATGAAGAGGGAAAGCCGTCCCGCCTGCCCGAAACGGTGGTATGCTTCCAGTTCCAGGTAGGACGAAAATGACGCTTTGCCCTTGCTGCCGTCCGGCTGGGGAAGCCAGTCGCCGTAGAAGAACGTGAACCATTTGGCGGCAAACGGCAGCCGCTCCGGTTCATAGCAGACGATGCCTTCCAGGACGTGGTTCGTCTCCCCTTTTTTCCAGTTGAAATAATCTTCCGCCACGGGGCTGGACGCTTCCCGGAAGAAATAATCCGCCACGTGCAGGGAAAAATCTCCCAGCCGGCAGGACAAATCCCAGTCGATTTCCTTGTAACTGCCATCCAGCGCCAGATAGCCGAAACCCTGTAAACTGACCCTGCCATAGCCCAGCGTCAGCGTCGGGGTAAACTGCGCCCCGCAGACCCGGTCGCCCCGCCAGATATAGCCTGAGGCCAGTTCCACCGAGCCGGAGACCGTCAGCCGGGGCTTGCTTGCCGTATCCGGTGCCGCCTGTTTCTGGAGGGTTTGCGCCTGCAGGGAAAACGCGGCCAGCAGGCAGGCCGCCGTCAGTATCCGTCTTGTCTTTTTCATCTCGGAATTACGGTTGCGCCTCCAACAGGAAGATGGCGCTGTCATACATCTTGTACTGTTTCAAATCCATGCCGTTGCCCATCAGGTAGTCCGCCTCGTAGATACCGCCGTCGCCCCACCAGCAGGACTTGTCTGTGTTCAGTTCCCGTACCCGGTAGTGGCGGGCGGCATCCAGTCCCTGCAGGCGGACGGTGCGGTCCCGCATGGCCCGGCTGCGGAATCCGAGGCTGTAGCTGAACAGGACGGCGCGGCTCCGGTCTTCGGACACGAACAGCAGGGCGCAGGCGTCTCCTTCGTACGGGGACGCCAGCCGGTACAAATCTCCGGCAAACACGATGTCGCGGTATTGTTTGTAGGATTCGATGCAGCGGCGGCAGAGCGCCTGTTCCGCTTCCGTCAGGTTCCGGGGCTGGAGTTCCATGCCCAGGCGTCCGGCGGCAGCCACGTCGAGGCGGAATTTCAGCGGGGTTACGTTGCCTGTCTGGTGGTTGGGAACGGCGGACACGTGCGAGCCCTGTACGCAGGCCGGATAAATCAACCCCGTTCCGTACTGGATGCGGACCCTTTCCAGCGCATCGGTGTTGTCGCTGGTCCATACTTCGTTGAAATAGCGCAGGGCGCCGTAATCCACCCGGGCCCCGCCGCTGGCGCAGCATTGCAGGATGACGTCGGGATACCGTTCCCGGATGCGCCGGACGATTTTGTAAAACCCCTGTACGTATGCCACATAGAAGCGCGTCTGCTGTGTCCCGAGATAATCGGAGCCGAAACTGTACACGGGGCGGTTGCAGTCCCATTTTACATAATCAATCTTGTCGGACAAGGCCATGGTGCGGGCAAAGACGCCGAACACGAAGTCCTGTACGGCGGGATTGGACAGGTCCAGCACCCATTGGTTTCGGCTTTCCGGAATCTCCCGTCCTGCGGAACGCACCACCCAGTCCGGGTGCTCTTCGGCGAGGCGGCTGCGGGGGCTCACCATTTCCGGCTCGATCCAGATGCCGAACTTGAGCCCTTTCCCGTGGGCGTATGAGGCGAGGGAATCGATGCCTTCCGGCAGTTTTTCCGCATTGACTTCCCAGTCTCCCAGCCCCTGGCGGCTGTTGTTGCGGGGGTATTTCGTGCCGAACCAGCCGTCATCCAGCACGAACAGTTCCAGCCCCATTCCGGCAGCATCGTCTATCATGCCCAGCAAGGTCTGCGTATTGAACTGGAAATAAGCCCCTTCCCAGCTGTTGAGCAGCGTCGGGTTGATATCCGGGGCCCTGTAAATGTTCCATTTCCGTGCCCAGCGGTGGAGGTTGCGGGATGCCTGCCCCGCGCCGGCATTGCTGAATGTCTGGAGCATCCGCGGGGTCTCGAACACTTCTCCCGGTTTCAGGGGATAAGCGGCTGCCGCGGCATGGATGCCCCCGATGACGGTCAGGTCGCCGGACGGGTCCCGCGTGAAGCGCAGCGAAAAATTTCCGCTCCATTCCAACGCCCCGGCGATGACACGTCCCTCCGTTTCGCTGAAACGGTCCGTATCGAGGCTCAGGAGAAAGGCGGGGTTGGCCGGCTGGGTGGCCTGCGTGCCGTTGCGGCTTTCTATGGTATGGCGGCCATAGGGCAGCAGGGTGCGTTCCATCTGCATTTCCTTGGCCCAGTCGCCGTGGAAACTGGTGAGCAGGTAGCGTTCCGCCGACAGCAGCAGGGCGGCGGAGGCATATTCCTGCAGCGTCACCGCCTTTTTGCCTCCGTTGCGGATTTCCGTATGCACGGCGATGACGTCTTCCTGCCGGTAGGCTTCATAGACCAGGCGGACTTCCAGCAGGGTGACGTAGTCCTTGAGCGAGATGACGGTCGTGACGACACCCGCCTCGTCCTGCGTTTGCGTATGTCCTGTGTAATAGAGTTCGGTATTGCAGCTGCCGTCCGCGTAGGCTACGCTGAGGGCGGCATCCGGCGGCGTGATGCCCCCGGCAACCGGAAAGGCCAGCGGGCCGGCACCGCTGCGGGAACCCCGTCCGCGGTATTGTTTCAGGAAGACCTGCGGCTCACCGATGCGTGCCCCGTAATACAAGGTTTCCAGCAGTCCCTTGGGGGTGGGGCGCAGAATAAGCTGCGTATGGTCGGTTTCGATGGGAATGATTTGCGGGACCACTTCCGGCACGGGGACGACCGGGCGTTGGATCTCTTTTTTCTTTTCTCCCCGGAGCGGGATGCAGAGCAGCAGCAAAAGGGCAAGCGGAATGAAGCGTTTCATGCAAACAGTTTCCAAACACACGAAATTAGTGAGTATTTTTCAAAAAAAGAAACGATATTTGTGTCCGGCCCCGTCCGGATGGGGCGGATTTGAACATTTGACGCGATGCAAGACAAGATTCACGGGAAATTCCAGGCGCTGTTCGGCGGGAACGGCAGCGTTTTCGCTTCGGCAGGGCGCATCAACCTGATTGGGGAACATACGGATTACAATGGCGGCTATGTCTTTCCGGGCGCCATCGATTGCGGCATCATCGCCGAAATACGTCTGACGGGCGGAAATAAGGTCCGGGCTTTTTCGCTGGATTACAACGAATACGCGGAGTTCGGGCTCACGGAAGCGGATGTCCCGGCGCCGGCCTGGGCGAAGTACATTTTCGGCGTCTGCCGGGAGACCCTGAAGCGGGGTGGCCGGGTGGAGGGCTTTGAGACGGTCTTTGCGGGCGACGTTCCCGCCGGCGCCGGGCTGTCCTCGTCCGCCGCGCTGGAAAGCACCTTTGCCTTCGCCTTGAATGAATTGTTCCGAAACGGTTTCGACCGTTTTGAACTCGCCCGCATCGGACAGGCGACGGAGCACCATTACTGCGGGGTCAAATGCGGCATCATGGACCAGTTCGCATCCTTGTTCGGGCAGGCGGGACGCCTGATTCGGCTGGATTGCCAGACGCTGGAATACAAATATTTCCCGTTCCACCCGGACGGCTATAAACTCGTGCTGCTCGATACCTGCATCAAGCATGAACTCGCATCCTCCGCTTATAACCGGCGCCGCGCTTCCTGCGAAAATGCGGCGGCGGCCATCCGGCAACGGCACCCGGAAGTGGCGTTCTTGAGCGATGCCAAACGGCTTTGGCTGGACGAGGTACGCGGCGAGATTCTGCAGGAGGATTTCCTGCGGGCGGAATATGTCATCGGGGAAGTGCAGCGGGTGCTGGACGTGTGCGATGCGCTGGAACGGGATGATTACGAGACTGTCGGCGAGATGATGTACCAGACGCATTTCGGCCTCAGCCGTCTGTATGAAGTCAGCTGCGAGGAATTGGACTTTCTGGTCCGGACGGCCCGGCATTGTGAAGTCACCGGCGCCCGTGTCATGGGGGGCGGCTTCGGCGGCTGCACCCTCAACCTCGTGCGTGAAGAACGGCTGGAAGGCTTTCTGGCTGCGGCGCAGGAGCAGTTCTCCCGCCGTTTCGGCCACGCGCCCAAGGTCTATCCTGTCGTAATTTCCGACGGCGCCCGGCAGCTGGCATAAACACCACCGGTCGTACCGGAGGCCGCTTCCCCGGCCCGGGAGAGGCGTGGCAGGAACGGAGTGGCCGGCCATTCTGCCAAGTCGTTAAAAAATCTGTTTGATTTTTTTGCGAATTACCAAAAGAATTGTAATTTTGCACTCCCTTTTGGGACATCATTGAGATATGGTGTAATGGTAGCACTACAGATTCTGGCTCTGTCAGTGAGGGTTCGAATCCTTCTATCTCAACCATCCTTGGCTATCGGTGTCAGCGGCACGGCTGCCCGGAAGATGCTAAGTTCTCCATAAACCTCACCATATACCTCCGGCGCTTTGCATAGCGGCGGTTTTCTTTTATTACGGGATGAATCGCAGGAGCCTAAACAATGTCATGACGATGTTGGCTTGCATGGGG
>JAGAFI010000078.1 GCA_017612675.1 Bacteroidales bacterium | reverse complement strand
GGTCCCGGAGAAGCTGATTCCGTTGTTTATCAATAATATCCGTCACCGCAAACCGCTGCCGGTCTATGGCCGGGGGGAGAATGTGCGCGACTGGCTGTTCGTGGAAGACCACGCCCGGGCCATCGATTTGATTTTCCACAAGGGAGAGGTGGCGCAGACCTACAACATCGGCGGTTTCAATGAGTGGAAGAACATCGATATCATCCGGGTGCTCATCCAGACCGTGGACCGGCTGCTGGGACGTCCGGAAGGGGCGGACATGGATTTGATTACTTATGTCACCGACCGGCCTGGCCACGATGCCCGCTATGCCATCGATTCTTCCAAACTGCAGCGGGAACTCGGCTGGGAACCTTCCCTGCAATTTGAGGAAGGCATCGAGAAGACCGTCCGCTGGTATCTCGACAACCAGGCGTGGCTGGACAACATTACTTCCGGGGCGTACGAAAAGTACTACGAAGAGATGTACAAGGGCCGTTGAACGGCTCCTGCGTTATTCTGCGCCCAGCATCCGGCTGATGCCGAAAATTTTCCGTTCCGTAATCATATAGCGGATATCGAAGCAGCGGTGCTCGGTGTGCCGGTGCGCTCCGGTGCTGCAGCCCGTGAGGCAGCCCGGATGGAAGCCCAGCAGTTCGAGTTCGCTCCGGCTGATGGTCGTGATGCCCGCTTTGAGCAGGTTGTCGAGAATGCTGTGGTTCTCTTCCAACTGGCGGATAATCCGGTAGTGGATGCGCCGGCTTTCGCGATACACGCGCCGGTGCCAGGCGTTCCGGCAGTGGGCGTCACAGAAGCGTTTGTCTTTTCTTCCCTGCAGCTTTTTGCCGCATTCCATGCATGTAGCCATCGTTTCCTTCCTTTTCCCAAAGATGGCCGCTCCGGCGGGAAAAAGAAAGGAATGATAAAGAATCCGGGCGGATTTCCGGGAATTTTTTCCGAAAAGGAATTTTGCGCAAGGGGGCGCGGGGGAGCCTTACAGGATTTCCAGCAGGCGTTCCCGGGTGTTCCGGTTGCCGGCATAGGCGCAGGATGTTCCCCCCTGCGCCGGGGTGATGCCGCCGCAGATGTCGCATCCCAGTATCCGGCGGTGCGCTTGCAGTCCCCGGATGCAGGCCAGCAGGTCCGGCAGGCTCACCGAGCCCTGGTCCCAGTTGGTGACGGCATAGGCGGGCGACAGCAGGTCAAGGTCGATGGACAGGTACACCGGCAGTCCGTCCGGGACATCCGTGGCGTTCCAGCGGACGGCTTGCAGCAACGGCAGCTGCTGCCGGGCGCTTTTTACCCAGCCGCCGCAGCTTAGCAGGCCGCTTCCGAAAGCGTCCGGCTGGTCGTCCGGATGGTGGTCCAGCAGCACGAGGGCAAACGGAACCGTGATTTTCTCCATCCACAGTTTGCTGATATAGTGGTAGTCTCCCGTGTCTATCCAATGGATGCCGGCGGCGGGATACGGGGCGATGGCCTGCCGGATGGCCGCTTCCGCTTCGGGGGAGCAGTAGCACTGGCAGCCCGTCAGCGTGCGCAGATTGAGGACGGCGCTTTCCGGCTGCTGCCGGATTCTGTCGTCCCAACCCTCGGCGCCATAGGCACCGCTGATATCCAGAAGGATGTTCATCGCATCAAACTTACAAAAAATCCGGCTTGGTTGTACACCGCCTTCCACGGAAGCCAGTCCCACGATCTGGATGCGGGTTACGCGGCTGGTGGTGTCCTCCATGATGCGTGCGGTGATGCCGATGATTTCATCCAGCATCGGACCGTTGTCCCGGTTCCGCCCGTTTTCCCGGAAACTGCGTTTCAGCCGGGATTCGCCCTGTTCGAAAAATACGTACAAGGCCCCTTCCTCCTTGCGCAAAATGCGCTCCGGCGTGTACGGACGGTATGCTGCTTCGGGGCGGAGCACCGGATGCCCATGCGCAAGCTGTCCGGCAACGCCTTTCCATTCTTCCACTGGCGGGAGCCGGAAGTCCCGGATATCTGGCGCCGATTCCGACTTCCGCTTCCAGCGAGAGCTGTTCGGACAGCCACCACGACCAGCCGGCAAACAAGCCGGCGGCGAAGACGTCACCCTGCATCCGGTGTTCCCGGACTTCCGGGCCTCTTTCCGCCGGGGCGGACATGCTGCCGCGTTCACCATAGGCATGTGCCATGCAAATCTAAAAAAACACGCGCGGGAATCCTTTTATGGCCCTGCGGAAACTTTTCGTGGCGCAGGGTAGCCGCTTTTGTGAAAAAATCATTAACTTTGTCCGATGAACTTGTCGTCGCCAGGGCTTGTTTCCTGCAAGCCGGGGGGCGTTCAGGTTAGAGGAAGGCAATGGCAGAAGAATTGTTCCCGCTGGATCCGGACAAGGTATATTTGTCCACCGATGAATTGACGCTCGATACCGAAGAAGGGCCCATGACCATGCGTCTGGGTGCCTGGCTGAACGTCGATCCCGTGCGGATTCATAAAATGGTGACGCGGGAGAAAGTCCTGCAGGTCGATACCATGGAGGTCCTCAATCCCCTCGTGAGCAAGCTGCGCCGGTCGGATCCCGATTATTACAAGAAAATCATGGGGCTTCAGCTGGTCATCGATTATCCGGGCTACAGTTCCGGCATCCTTGCCAAGATTCCTTTTGAAAACGACCCTGTTGGCTTTTACAAATGGTGGCGCCGGGGGCGGCACGAAGACAAGGTCCATCTTTCCCTGGCCAACCGGATTCGCCTGTTCCAGAAAGTGTATCTGATGGATTCCCGGATGGTTCTCAAGAAAGACCTCGAGCTCCTGGGGAAATGAGCGGCATCGTCATCAAGGGGGCGCGGGTAAACAATCTCAAAAATATCAGCCTGGTCATTCCCCACGGAAAACTGGTGGTCATCACCGGGGTTTCCGGCAGCGGCAAGTCGAGCCTTGCCTTCGATACGCTTTTCTCGGAGGGGCAGCGCCGGTTTGCGGAGAGTCTGAGCTCCTATGCGCGGCAGTTCCTCGGCCGGATGACCAAGCCGGACGTGGACGCCATCGACGGCATTCCTCCCGCCATTGCCATCGAGCAGAAAGTCAATATCAAGAATCCCCGCTCCACGGTGGCGACGACGACGGAAATCTATGATTACCTGCGTGTCGTGTTCGCCCGGATCGGGCATACCTTCAGCCCTGTCAGCGGGGAAGAGGTGCGTTGTGATACGGCCCGGAGCGTGGCGGATTACCTGAAAACCCTGCAGGGGGCCGTCTATCTGCTGGCGCCGCTGGACTGGAAGACGCGCGGCGACAGGACGGAACTGCTGCTGCAACTCAAGGAGGAGGGTTACAGCCGGCTGTGGGCGGACGGACGCGTGGTTCGCATGGAGGAAGTCCTGCAGGCCGGGGCGGATTCGGTGCCGGATGCCATGCTCCTGGTGGACCGCATCAAGCTGCCTTCCGGGGAGCGGGCCCGCCTGCTCGATTCCGTGTCGGCTGCCTTTGCGCGGGGAGACGGGCGGATGGCCGTGGCTTCGGACGCCGGCGTGCGGCATTTTTCGGAACGTTTCGAGCGGGACGGCATGACATTCTGCAAACCGGATGAATACCTCTTCAGCTTCAACAGTCCGCTCGGGGCCTGTCCGGTGTGCGGCGGGCTCGGGAAAATCATCGGCATCAGCGAGGATTTGGTCGTCCCGGACAAGACGAAGTCCCTCTACGACGGCGCCGTGGCCTGCTGGCGCGGCGAGAAGATGGGCTGGTTCCGGGAACACCTGTGCCTGGTTGCGGAACGTTACGGGATAGACATCTTCCGGCCTTACTGTGAATTGCCGGCGGCGCAGAAGGATTTGCTGTGGAATGCGCACAGCGTGCCCGGGGACGAGCAGTCCCTTATCGGCATCCGGGAATTTTTCGAATGGGTGGAAACCCAGCGTTACAAAATACAATATAAGTATATGCTCAGCCGCTTCAGCGGGCGGACGGACTGTGCCGCCTGCCATGGGACGCGGCTGCGGCCCGAGGCTTTGTATGTCCGGGTGGCCGGCAAGACCATCGCCCAGCTGCTGGCGATGACCGTGGAGGAATGCCTTGCCTTTTTCGAAGGCCTCTCCTTGCCGGATGACGAGAAAGCCATTGTGTATGAGCCTGTTGCGGAAATCCTTTCCCGGCTTCGCTGCATCCGGGACGTGGGCTTGGGCTATCTGACTCTCAGCCGTGCCTGCAACACCCTGTCCGGCGGGGAAAGCCAGCGGGTAAACCTGGTTACCGCGTTGGGCAGCAGTCTCGTGGAATCGATGTATATCCTCGATGAACCCAGCGTCGGGCTGCATCCCCGCGATACGGACCGCCTCATCCGCGTACTGCGCAGCCTGCGCGACCTGGGCAATACGGTCATCGTCGTGGAGCATGACGAAGAAATCATCCGGTCGGCTGACCGTCTCATCGACATGGGACCCCTGGCCGGGGAGCAGGGCGGGGAAGTCGTGTTCGAAGGCGACCCCCGGCAAGCCGCAGCCGGGCAGGCGGCGTATTCCCTGACGCTCCAGTATCTGGCGGGCGTTCAGACCCGTTATCAGCGCCGGACGCGCCCGTGGCAATACAGCATCGTGGTCAAGGGGGCACGGGAGCATAACTTGAAAAACATCGATGTCCGCATTCCCCTCGGGGTCCTGACGGTCGTTACGGG
>JAGAFI010000007.1 GCA_017612675.1 Bacteroidales bacterium | reverse complement strand
GGGGTTTGGATTAGAACTAATACCAATAATGAGATTTAGAGGGGAATCTCAACGAATAGACCGCCGACTTATTGAAAAAATTAAGGAATGTGATATATTCATAGGGGACCTCACAACAGTAAATAACAATGTGATTTTTGAAATAGGGTTAGCAGAAGGAAATAATAAAAAAATACTACTCATCAGATCGAAAGAAGATACCGATCGGTTACCTTTTGATGAAGCAACAGCACTTGATAAAGGAAAACTAATACCATTTGATCTAGATAAGCTTCAATATATTCCATACTCAAATTCGGGGTATTACAATGATATTAAAGCAATAATGAGAAACAATATACCTGTAATCGTTGAGCAACTAAAGAAAGAATCATGACATATCAAATTCCTCGACATATTGATCCAAACAAGATTTTCCTTGTTAATAGATTGGAGATAGAAGGAAGATTAGACCCCGAGTTTTATAAGCCATCTATATCTTCACTTGAAAAACGGGTCCGCTCATTGTCATCACACAGACTAAAAGACTATACTTTGTCAATAGCTGGTGGTGCCACTCCTAAAAAAACAGAAGCGGACAAGTTTTATTCTGATTCGGAATCAGGAATACCGTTTTTGAGGGTGCAGAACTTACAAACTAATGGGGAATTGTCTTTAGAAGATTGTGTATATGTAAATGAAGACACACATAAAGGAATGCTTCAAAGAAGTCAAGTGGCAGAAGGTGATTTGCTCGTTAAAATTACAGGTGTAGGTCGCATGGCGATTGCATCTGTCGCTCCGAAAGGTTTTGTCGGGAATACAAACCAACACATGGTAGTGATTAAGACAGGGGATGCCGACATAAGCAAATACTTGGCCCGTTATCTTAATCTCGACATTATTGAACGGATTGCTTCACGCCATTCTACAGGAGGAACAAGACCCGCATTGGATTATTCTTCACTAAAAAACATTCCAGTCATTGAGGGGATAGACTTTTCTATGATTGATAAGGCTATTGTTCAAAAGAAGCAGAAAGAATTAGAAGCGCAACATCTTATTGATAGTATTGACACATACCTGCTTGATGAACTTTGCGTTTCACTGCCTAATGTTCGTAATGAGCTGAATGACAGAATTTTTCTTCTAAATAGAAGTGAGCTGGAAGGAAGATTCGATCCAACAGTCTATAAGGACGGAATAAAACTTATTTCGCCAGAATGGGATAATGAAAAGCTATCAAAGGTGGCATTCGTGAATCCTGGTGGGGCCTATAAAGGCAAAACAGCAGAGACACCCATTTCGTTCGTTCCAATGGAAGTTATAGATGAGACATTCTCAGAAATAACAACGATGGACGAAACAACGATAGAACAGGCTTCTGGTTTTACGAAGTTCAGGGAAGGAGATTTACTTTGGGCAAAAATCACTCCCTGTATGCAAAACGGGAAATCGGCAATAGCAAAGAATCTAGCCAATGGTCTAGGATGTGGCTCAACCGAGTTCTTCATCTTACGACCCAAGGACAAACGCCTTGCTATAGAGTACCTGCATGTAATCCTCCACATGAAATGCGTACGTGAAACTGCTATGCTCTATTTTGGCGGCTCTGCGGGTCAGCAACGTGTCCCAGCATCGTTTCTCGAAAACTTCAATATTCCGCTGCCGCCCAAAGAAAAGCAAGTCGAGATAGCTAATCATGTGTATATGTTACGCCAACAGGCAAAAGCCCTGCAAGAGGAAGGAAAGGCTCTTATGGAGAAAGCAAAAAGAGAGGTTGAACAAATGATACTAAGTGATATATAGAGAATATGGATTCTAACATTAAAAGGGCTTTTATTTCTTACGCTTGGGATAGCGAAAATCATAAAAAGTGGGTATTAAAATTGGCTTCTGACCTACGTCAGCATGGTGTGGATACAATACTTGATCAATGGGATGCCAGGTTGGGTAATGACCTTCCATTTTTCATGGAGCAGGGGCTAACCACATCGCATTTTGTTCTGTGTGTTTGCAGTGACAAATATGTAGAGAAAGCAAATGGTGGTATCGGAGGAGCTGGGTACGAAAAGCGGATATTGGCGTCAGAATTGATGTGTGGAAACGATAGTCTGTTTATATTACCAATAATAAAAGGTAACAGCCAAGCAAGCAAACTTCCGGCATTCCTGTCGGGTTTAAAATATGTGGATTTTGACAGTGGTAATTATTACGATTGCTACCAACAACTCCTTGAACGTATTTACGATGAAGATGTAAAACGGAAACCGGCATTAGGAATTAATCCTTTTGAATCAACCGCAATTTCAGACAGAATTACCACAAAACTGAATATTGAAAAAGTACAGTTTCATAATCCCGCTTTTGAAGGCTTTGTTTCTTTTGACTATAAAAGAAATAGCGGAGCATATGTCATAGGAGAAGGAGATTATCTCTTTGATACCAGATGGAGCAAATGTGGCCAAAATTCAATTCATTGCTATAGAGACCATGTTTTTAGATTAGGGTATAACCCTTCCTATAAAGAGTTTCCATCTCCTAACGAGTTTATTAATTTTGATTTTAGCTCACGGGCAAAATCTGTAAATGTCGGTGAAATCGTCTTATTGGAGAATCATAACCACAAGTTTGCAGCTCTCAAGATAACAAAGGTTCTTATAAGAAGAGAAGATATTAATCATCTATTAGAATTCGAGTATAAGATATACAAAGATGTGGTTATTGACTAAAGTTTTCAATAGCAATAATGAGTAAGCTATCCATCCGTTTCTATAAAGACCATAAGGTGCGGGCCGTGTGGGATGAGGAGAACAACCACTGGTGGTTCTCGGCTCTCGACATTGTGGGGGTTATCAATCAACAGGATGACCACGAGAAGAACCGTAATTACTGGAAGTATCTGAAGGCCAAGTTGAAGAAAGGACAGAGCGAGGTGGTTAGCGACATTACCCAACTGAAGCTAACCGCTTCTGATGGGAAAAAGTACAATACAGATGTCATTAGCCAGGATGGCGTGGAGAGACTTGCCAAGGCGATTCGCAATGAGCAGGCAATGGCCTTTCTCGATTGGTTCAAATACAGTGAGAACACCATCGATGGACAGAGCCGGAAGAAAGCCTACACCCTTTGGGAAAGTAAGCTTGTGGCGGATAAAGACGTGGACAAAGTAAAGGCTCTGCAGCAGATACACGCTTATCTATTTGGCGGACTTTATGATTTTGCAGGCAAGATACGCACCCAAACCATCGCAAAGGGCAATACCCTATTCTGCCTCGCTGAGCATCTGCCCAATTATCTTAAAACTGTTGAGGCTATGCCTGAAACGTCTTTCGACGAGATCGTTGACAAGTATGTAGAGATGAACGCGGCGCATCCCTTTATGGAAGGGAATGGGCGCTCGACACGCATCTGGCTCGACATGATATTCAAGAAGCGTTTAAAAAAGTGTGTAGACTGGAGCAAGATTGACAAGAAAGACTACCTTGATGCCATGATTGCCAGCCAACTGGACAGCACACGCATCCGCAAGCTGTTGAAGCAGGCCTTGACTGACAGGATTGACGACCGCGAAATCTTTATGAAGGGCATCGACTATTCGTATTACTATGAGCAGGAGGAATAAACGCTCCGCTCGAACCTTTCCATGCTAAATGAGAGGTCGGAACTCCGAACACCGGCGTTTTATATCTTGTTGGGGAAGAGGACGCCACAAAGCCCAAAGCATATATCGGCGAAACGGAGAATTTCCGAGTTTGCCACCGATGCGGAGAGCATCTGGGCGATGATGTTCTCATACACGTGGCCCGGGTCGGCAGATAGCATGTCTGAAAGGCTGCGCAAAATGTTTTTTCGCTTATGACGCTTGGGAAGCGTTGTATATCCGGGCGACGATGGCTCCGCTGATGTTGTGCCACACGCTGAAGATGGCGCCGGGGATGGTGGCCATGGGATAGGCGGCGAAGTGGAGCGTGGCCAGCGATGAAGCGAGGCCGGAGTTCTGCATGCCTACTTCGATGCTGACGGCCTTGCGCTTGGCCGCCGGCATGCCCAGCATGGCGCCGATGGCATAGCCGACGGCCAGTCCGCCGATGTTGTGGAGCATCACCGCCAGGATGACGACGGGGCCGCTCGACATCAGTTTCGTCGCGTTTGCGGCAATCACGATGAGCACGATGGCGCAGATGGCAAGCGAGGACAAGGCCGGAAGACAGGTGGTGGCTGCCGTGGCCTGTCGGGGCCAGAGCCGCTTGACAAGGAGCCCTGCCGCGATGGGCAGGATGACCACCCAGAGGATGCTGAGCAGCATGCCTGCGACGTTCACGTCCACCGTCTTGCCAGCCAGCAGCAACACCAGCAGCGGCGTCAGCAGGGGAGCCAGCAGGGTGGAAACGCCGGTCATCCCGACGGAAAGCGCCAGGTCGCCCTTGGCCAGGTAGGTGATTACATTCGAGGCTGTTCCGCCCGGACAGCAGCCTACGAGCACCATGCCCACCGTCAGCGCCTCATCGAGCGAAAAGAGCCGCGCCAGTGTCCATGCCAGCAGTGGCATCACCGTGAACTGCGCCAGACAGCCTGTGATGACGTCCTTCGGGCGGCTGAACACGATGCGGAAATCGTCTGTCCGCAGCGTCAGTCCCATGCCGAACATGATGACGCCCAGCAGTGGATTGATGACGGTGGTTTTTATCTGGCTGAACACGCCCGGGAATGCCAGCGCCGCTATCGCCGACAGCAGCACGAGCACGCCCATGTATTTCGATATGTAATGACAGAGTCTCTTCATGGCGGCTGAATGGGTTTGACTTGTTGGGGGGATGGGTGAAAGTTGGGGACCTGTCAAATGTCGTTTTGCGCAGCGGCGGTTTTCTTGGAACAGGGGCATCTGCCTTACCGTTTGGGATACCGGACGGTGAAGCAGGCGCCGCCGAGGGAGAAGGAGCGGCTGTAGGAGATGGTGGCACCGCAACTTTCCAGAATGCTCCGGGAGATGGCGAGCCCGAGGCCGGAGCCGCCGCTTTTCGTCGTGAAATTGGGCGTGAACAGTTTGTCGATGTTTTCCGGCGCCACGCCCGGGCCGTTGTCTTCCACGACGATGTCGTAAAAGCCTTCCTGCGCCGCATTGCGGAGCGATACCAGTACCCGTCCTTCGCTGCCGAGCTCTTCCACGGCCTGCACGGCATTCCCGATGAGGTTGACGAATACCCGCGTCAGCTGGGGTTTCGGGCCGCTCGTTTCCGCCCCGGACAGCCCGATGTAATCGAATCGGATATTGTCCCGGTTGTCAAACATGCCCACTTCCTCTTGCAGGAGCCGGTCCAGTTCGATGCGTACCGGCTGCTCCGTGTACAGCCGGGCGAAGGTGGAGAATTCGTTGGCGGTATCGCTGAGGATTTCAATATGGTCCAGCAGCACCCGCATCACCTCGTCAAATTTTTCCTGCCAGTCGGGCGCGTCTTTCTGCCGGAGCCGGATGATGCGCTGAATCTGCAGTTTCATCGGTGTCAGGGGATTCTTGATTTCGTGCGCCACTTGGCGGGCCATCCCGCTCCAGGCCTTGTCCCGTTCCGCCTGTGCCAGTTTGCGGGAACTTTCCGACAGTTCCGTGACCATCCGGTTGTAGGCGTTTACCAGTACGGAAATCTCATCGTCCCGGTCGTAGGAGATATATTCCAGGGAGCCCAGGCCTCCCCGTGCCATTTTGCGGCTCATCTCGCTGATGGGCGCGAACATTTTGTCCACCATGGCCGATACGACGAAATGGGCGAGCAGAAGCAGGAACAGGAAAATGGTCAGGATGGCCACCAGGTGCATCGCGGCATCCCGGGCAAAATCATAGCGCTCCTCCACATACGGGGAACTGATGATGGCCACGATTTCCCCGTCCGGCCCCATGAGCGGTGCGTACATGTTGTAAAACGGTTTTCCGGCTATCCGTTCCGGCTGGATGGTATAGCGGAGGTGTTGCCGGACCGTGCGCTCGTAGGCGTTTTCATTCATCCGGCTGCCGAGCATCATCCGCTCGAAGACCTCCGGGTCGGTGGAAAGCATCATCCGCCCGTCCGGGGCATACAGGGTGATGTCTATCCGGGTATTCGCGCCGACGGTTTCGATGAGCGCCGCCAAATCCGGTTCTTCGCCGGATACGACCTGTGCCTTGTAGCCGTTTTGCAGCAGGCCTTGGATGGAGTTGATGCGGTCGGTCATCATCGCCCGCATATGGTCGTCGTTTCGCCGGAATACGAACACGACGCTGGCCGCTGCAATCGTTACCAGTGTCAAAATCAAAGACGCCATCAGCACTTGGATGATTCGGGCTTTGTAATGGCTCCGGACTTCTTTTTTCTTCCGGAACGACAAGGTAAACGGGAGCAGCAGCAGGAACGCCGCCATCGCCAGTGCGCCGAGTGCCGCCAGATAGGGGAAGAAACCGATGCGGGGCCGGGATACGATGACTGCTTCCGCTTCTGCGGTCCGGTTACAGAAATGCTGGTAGCCGTCTTGGACGGTGGTGGCGGGATGTTCGCCATATACCCGGGCATACATGGGGCCGTCCAGCCGGGTCGGGTAGGCATACCGGCCCCGGAACAGCCGCAGTTCCCGCCCCTGGTAGCGGGCATAGGAATAAGCGGAGGGGATGGTGATGCGCCCCGGTGCGGAACGGCCGAGGATGGCGGCATATCCCCGGTCTTCCACCCCCGCTTTCTGCTCGACTTCCAGCAGGACGCGGGAGAGCCCGAATTCTTTCCGGTAATAGAGAAATACGGCCACGTAGCGGGAATGTCCCGAGGGGGTATCGATGCTGGAAAAACGGGAGCCGGGCGCGATGCTTTCCCCGTCCCCCGCCCGTTTGATGAAGCGCAGGCGGGCTTCTTCGGTCATGCCCCGGTCGCGCAGCGCCCATGCCCGCACGTCGTATTCCGCCGACAGGAACGGCAGGTAATACTCCAGCACTCGTCCGGCGATGATGGCGCCGGTGTCGTCCAGATACGACAGGGAACGAATCAACTCATCCGAGGCAATCTTGTTCTCGACACTGCACAACTGGAGTTCCAGGGCGATGTCCCGTCCGATGGACAGGCGGTTTGCCCATACGGAAATTTTGTCTGCCTCTTTCCGGAATCCGAGCCCGGCGGTGAGCGCCAGCATATATCCGGCGCAGAGCAGGGACCACAGGGCTGCCGTCCTGACCGGGACCGTCTTCCTGGCGCTTGCGGGGCGGCATGCGTGCAGGAACAGCAGCAGGCCCAGCAGGAGAGACAGGAACGAGAGATATACCAGATAACTGTACAGGGTGAGGTTGGCAAAGCGGAACAGTTCCAGCGAAATGCCCGAATCCCGGACGATGCTGGAAAGGGCGGTATGGGCATAGAAGGCTGTCAGGATGGCCGCCATGGCGGACAGCACCCGGAACGGCCACTGCCTGTACGGGCGGCGAAGCCGGGCCGCCAGCGGTCGCCGTACCATGTAGATAATCAGCGACAGGGACAGCAAGGCCAGGTTTACGAGGAAAACCGCCCCGAGGGAGTAGAGGAATTTCCCGCCGGCGTACAAAACCGGCATGAATACCGGCAAGCCGGAATCCTTACCCCAGACATACAGGGCCGCCGTCACCAGCAAGATGCCCGCAGCCGATACGGCGGCACGGCGCAAAACGGGCCTGCGGCGCACAAAGCAGAGGGCGGCGCCCAGAAACAGGAGCAAGGCGGTCCACAGCAGGGTAGGATGTGCTCCCGGATGGCCCGAAAGGGAATCGTTCAGGACCTTGAAACACGGCACCCCGTCTGCCCGGACCTCGCAGCCGCCGGCATATGCCAGCGGACGGATGGAAAAGCGGTCGCCCAATGCCAGCCGGGGATTTACCCCGTTATAGGAACGCCCGTCCTGCGTATTGACGATTTCCAGCCCGCCGACCAGCCGGATGCCGTCCTGCCGCCAGGCCTTCACGAGATACCATTTGGGGCCGAGATTCAGGAAGCGTACCGTGTCTCCCGCTTCCTGCAACGGCGATTCGGGGTTTCGTTTGGGATTGGCCAGCCGCGGTACGAGTACCCGGGAACTGATGTCGTCGTTGGCGATGGGGAACTGGTTGCGCCAGGATTGCAGCGTGTCGCCGTCATAGCGGTAGATGACCATGTCTTCCGGCAGTTCTCCGCGGCGCGGCAATTCGGATTCGAGCAGCGCCAGCCGGGTCGCGACGATGCG
This sequence comes from Bacteroidales bacterium, assembly GCA_017612675.1. Lineage (GTDB taxonomy): Bacteria > Bacteroidota > Bacteroidia > Bacteroidales > UBA932 > Cryptobacteroides. The sequence goes on along the minus strand of JAGAFI010000007.1, from coordinate 16,937 downwards.
TTCCACACGCCGGGCCGCCCGCTGTGCGTTGTCTGTACGGGCCGGCGCAAAGACCAGCAGCCCCAGCAGCGCTGCGCTGAATGCCAGCAGCAGAAACGATATCCAGTCAAATTTCCTCCGCATCCCGTGTCATTCGTTGTGGTACGGTTCTCCGCGCAAAATCGTGAAGGCCCGGTATAATTGCTCTGCAAAAATCACGCGCACCATTTGGTGGGAAAAAGTCATCTGGGACAACGCCATGCGCCCGTCCGCACGTGCATATACCGCTTCCGAAAACCCATAGGCGCCGCCGATTGCGAAAACCAGTTCCCGCCCGTCGCACAAGGCGCGCTGCAGCCGGGCGGCAAAGGCCTGTGAACGGTATTCCGTGCCTCTTTCATCCAACAAGACAACCGTTTGCGTGGGTTTCAGGCTGGCGAGCAGCAGTTCTCCTTCCTTGTCCCGGACCTGCGCCGGGGACAGGGCGCCCGCCCGTTTCAGGGCCGGCAGTTCCCGTACCGTGAACGGGACATAATGCGAAAGGCGCTCCGTATATAGCTGCAGGCCCTCCGCTACCCATTTCACATCGGTCTTCCCGACAGTCAGCAAGGTGATTTTCATCGTTATCCGGTTTTTTTCCTGCCGGGAGACCGTTGGCAGCTTCCGTCAGGGAGATACAAATGTAGGGATTTTCAAACGAAAAGAGAAGTGCGTTGCGGAAAGAACGGGCCGATATGGTTTGTGCGGCTTCCGGAAACCGGGGTGGCGCGAATTTTGCAGATACCGGCGGCGTATGCAATTCCGGATTTTGATGCTTTGCGCCATGCTGCTGCTGCCTGTCTGTCGGGCGGCGGCCCAGAACCCTGTTCGGGTTTCCATACAGAGCGAGAGCAAAGGAGACGACGTGCTTGTCCCCATCAGCAAATACATCGCCCGGGGAGATGCGGATGCGCTGTCGGTCTGGTTTGCAGACAATCTGGACATGACCATATTCTCGCAGGGCGGCAACAGCAGCCGGGCCCAGGCGCGGCAGATTCTCAAAGCCTTTTTTGACAACTATACCCCCCGGAGTTTCTCTATTTTGCATACAGCGGACAAGGGCAACCAGAAATACGCCCTTGCCAAGCTCCATGCCGGTGGCGAAACGTTCAATGTCACCATTTTCCTCAACTGCCGGAAGGGGAGTTATTGCATTCAGCAGCTGTCCGTTGACCGTATGCAGTGATTATTGCGCCTGCAAGGATGCGAGGTGCTCCGCACGGGCGCGTTCCACGGACACGGAATTCTTGAGTACGAAACCCCAGCCGAGGTATTTCGTCCGCACGTCTTCGTCATCCGCCAGCTGCCGGGGCGTTCCCTGCTGCAGAATCGTGCCTTCGTAAAGCAAATATGCCCGGTCGGTGATGGCGAGGGTTTCTCCCACGTTGTGGTCCGTGATAATCACGCCGATGTTCTTGTATTTGAGTTTGGCGATGATATACTGGATATCCTCGACGGCGATGGGGTCCACGCCGGCGAAAGGTTCGTCCAGCAGGATGAACTTGGGGTCGATGGCCAGGGCGCGGGCGATTTCACAGCGGCGGCGTTCTCCGCCGGAAAGCTGGATGCCCAAGGTTTTGCGTACTTTGGAGAGGTTGAATTCATCAATCAGGGACTCCAGCCGCTGCTCGCGTTCCTTGCGGGGCAGGCCTTTCATCTCCATGACGGACATGATGTTGTCTTCCACGCTCATTTTGCGGAATACGGATGCATCCTGGGGAAGATAGCCCAGCCCCCTTTGCGCCCGTTTGTACATCGGCAGGCGGGTGATTTCCTCATCATCCAGAAACACCCGGCCGTCATTGGGTACGATCTGGCCGGTAATCATATAGAAACTGGTGGTCTTGCCGGCACCGTTGGGACCGAGGAAACCTACGATTTCTCCTTGTTCCACTTCCATCGAAACCCCTTTGACAACCGTGCGGATGCCATATTTCTTGACCAGATTTTCGCAGCGTAGTTTCATAATGCCGAGTACCTACTTGATGTCCAATCCCAAATCTATCACGAGCTTTCGGACTTCCTCGTTCTTCTCCATCAAATCGCGGGCCTGTTCCGAAGGCATGTATTTTTTCTCTTCTTTCCCCGCTTCTTCCGGCAGGACGACGGGGACCAGCCGTACCTGCCGGCCTCCGAGACGTTCCTGCAGCCGGGCCTCCAAATCCCGCAGGATATTCCGTTCAATCCAGGTCTTCTGCGCTTCATTGGTCAGGTAAAACTGCACCTGGGCAGGGCCCTCGCCCACTTGTATTTCCAGCCGGGATTCTTTCAGCGTGTTCGCCAGCCGGGGCTTGGATGCGTAATGCTCCGAAAGCGTCGTCCAGGCCGTCTGCACGGTCTCCAGGGACAAGGCCGTGGCGCCGCCTGTATCTTGCTGCAGCGTATCCGGTGCCGGCATGACCAGCGGTTCCGCTTCCTGCATCAGGGAGGCAAGGGACAGGCCGGGCGCTTTCCGGGCCGTCTGTTTGGGCTCGCCTGCGGGCGCGGTGGGCGGTGCAGCCGGGGTTTCCGCCGGTTTTTCGGCGGGCTTTTCCGGTGCGGCTTCCGCTTGGGGGACCGTCCTTTCCGTGGGGACCGCTTCCTGCAGGGGCACGGGGATTTCGGGCTCCGCGGATTGGGGCGCCGTTGCGGTTGTCGGGACCGCCGCCGGTGTGGTTTTCATGGCTGCCGGCGCGGGAGCAGGGGCGGAAACGGCGGAGGCATCCGGCTGGTTTTGCAGGAAGCAGAGCCGCATCAGGGCGAATTCGATGTGCAGACGCTGGCTGGTGGCCGCCTTGTACCCGGCTTCACATTGGGAAATCACCCCCAATGCTTCATAGAGGAATTTGACGGAGCAGCGAGCGGCTTGTTGTGTGTAGCGTTCTTTCAGGGAATCCGGCAAATCCAGCAGCGCGTCCAGCCCGCCTGTCCGGCAGACCAGCAAATCGCGCAGGTGGGCACCCAGCGCCCCGATGAAATGCAGGTCGTTGAAACCTTTGCGGAGAATTTCGTCAAAGGTCAGCAAGGCGTCGCCGTAGCGTCCGGCCAGGAACGCATCCACCAGTGAGAAACTGTATTCGCAATCCAGTTCGTTGAGGTTCCGGCTCACATCCTCGTAGCGCACGTCCGTTCCGCAGAACGCCACCGTCTGGTCGAAAATCGTGAGGGCGTCGCGCATGGCCCCGTCTGCCTTCCGGGCAATCACATGCAGGGACCGGTCGTCAATCTGCACCTGTTCCCTGGCCGCGATGCTGCGCAGGTTCCGCACGATGTCCGGAATGCCGATGCGGTTGAAGTCGTATGTCTGGCAGCGGCTCAGGATGGTCGGCAGGATTTTGTGCTTTTCCGTCGTGGCGAGGATGAAAATGGCATGTGCGGGCGGCTCTTCCCAGGTCATGAGGAAAGCGTTGAATGCCGCCTGCGAAAGCATGTGTACCTCGTCGATGATATATAAGCTGTACCGACCGACTTGCGGGGGTATCAGCACCTGGTCCATCAGCGTCTTGATGTCGTCCACGCCGTTGTTGGAGGCCGCATCCAGTTCGTGGATGCAGTAGGAACGGCCTTCCCGGAACGACCGGCAGGATTCGCATTCGCCGCAGGGCTCCATGTCCGGGCCGGGGTTGGCGCAGTTGATGGTCTTGGCGAAAATCCGGGCCGCACTCGTCTTGCCGACGCCCCGGGGGCCGCAGAAAAGATACGCATGTGCCAACTGCCCCCGCAAAATGGAATTTTTGAGGGTGCGGGCGATGTTGTCCTGCCCAATCAGGGTGTCGAAAGAATCCGGGCGGTATTTCCGTGCTGAAACGATGTAGTCTGCCATAGAATACAAATGTACGGAATTATTTTTTAACTTTGTGAACATGAAAATGGGTTTTGGGAAATATTTGGCCGTCATCCTCCTGTTGCTCGCCCTGCCCGGCTGGAGCCAGCAGAAAATCTATACCAAGGGAATGAAACTGAAAGATTTTCCGACCAAGACGACCAAAGTGGTGCTCAACGGATATGAGGAGATGAACGAGACCATCCGCACGGAAGTGGCCGCCCGCTGGAGCATTTCGCCCTTTGAATTTTGCCGGGCGGAGGACTATGAGGAACTCAAAACGGACAATGCCTATTATTTCCTGCACCTGACCGGAGACGGTGACATCGTCTTCCTTACCTTGTCGAAAGGCGGGGAAAAAGATGACGCGGACCCCCTGCGGCAACCTTTTGATGTGGTGTCCCTGCCCGTGACCAGTGAACGGGAAAAACCGGGAGAAGAATTGCCTTATATCGCTGCCAGTGTGGATATCCTGCAGGATTTTGTCGAGCAGGCCATGGTGCGGGAGGGCTTGCTGTACACCGGTTTGAGTGGGTGGCGCAAGCATCCGCCGAAAGGGGCTTCCGTCGTGACGCGCAAAATCCGGCCCGCCTCCGGCAAGGCTTATCGCCTGCGTTTCGACGCGGACACCCATGCCTTGTATTCCTTCGACCGTTCCGCCCGCTGAGGCTGTCACTTCTGCCGTTCAAAAACTTTTGCCAACTTTATGAACTGATGATGCTATGCATAGTCATCTATAAGTCTGAAGACGGCCTGGTGAAGCTGGAAGCGATGGTCGCTGCCTCGTCGTAAAGAACCATTCCTTCGTGGACGGCAACAAATGCATCGCCGCCGTTGCGTCTGCCATGCGCCACTTCGGAAACTTGCATGGACAACCGGCGGCCCCGTTTTGTCGCCCAAACGAAATGGCCGTCACATAAAAATGATTAAATTTGTGAAAAACAGCAACCCCGAAACGCACGACACTTTCGTATGGAAAGCTATCTCCGTCAGCAATTGACAAACCCGTCCCCAAGAGCCTTGCGCTTGTTTGGCATCTCCTGCCTGGCCCTGTTGCTGTCCTTTTCTCCCTCCGGATGGGCAGGCAGTACACGACAAGAGCGGGATACTATCCTGGTGAACCACGTAAAATATGCCGGTCATACGGCATTGGGCCAACTGGATTCGTTGCATTATTGTGCGCTCCGGGACAGCCTGCCTTTTGCCCGTTATTTCTCCTGGAATTTTCGCGGTTATGTCGCCACGTGGAGCCTGTCTGGAGGCAAACTGTATCTTGAACGAATCAAGTCAGGTGTCAATCAGGCTGATTTCCGGGATATCCTGAAGGATTATAAGGACGATACGGGCCGGATTCTGGCTTCTTGGTACAGCGGGACGCTTGTCTGTGGCGCGGGTCCAGTGCTTTGGTCTGATCCGACAGGATGGAACGACTTGAATGAAACAGAAATCGCTTTGACGTTGGCCTCCGGTGTCCTGGTGGCTTCCCGCACGTACACGAACCGCAGGCGGGAAGGGACTGCCGAAAAACGCCAGGCCTTTCAGAAGATACGGGACGCATTCGACTACGATGCCTTCCCCGAATTGCGCGGGAAGATGATTCTGGCTTACATCATGGCCGCACGGTTTGATAAGAACGGGAAAATCCTCGATTGGCGCATAGAATTCCCCAGATGGCCCGCGGATGCCGATGAAACGACGAAAGCGAGATTGGAGGCCGCCATCAAAGCAGAAATGAACAAATACGACTGGACCACTTATTGTGCGGACGGCAGGTGGTTCTGGCGAAACCGGGGGGAATATGACCGGATATCCTGGGGATTGCGCTTTGGCGGACGCAGTGCTATGAGCCTTTCGCTCCGCGCGGGCAAATGGGGCGCTTCGGCTGCGGACAAGGCCCCGCAATGCAAAAGCGACCGCCCGTAACGGGGCAGCCGCTTGTTTGTCGGTAGCTGAAGCTTATTCAGCAACGGCGGTGCTGTCGCACTGGGCGCAATCAGGGCACGCGGTGCTGTCGCAAGCAGCTTTCGTCTCTTCCGTCTGCTCTTCGGCAGCGGCTTCCTGCTGTTTGTTGCAGCAGTTTCCGCAAGATACGGCAAAGAAGCAGAGGCCGGCGAATGCGAGCGTCAAAATAACCTTCTTCATTGTACGAATAATTTTAACTAGTTAAACTCTTTGCAACTTTTTCAGGTTGCAGCGGCAAATTTATGGATATTTTTTTGGATTTCAAAGATTTCCAAGTCGGAAATTTTGCCTTTCTCGATTTTGAATCGCAAGGCGGTTTGGACGAGCTGCCATCCCTGGCGTCCCGCCGCCCCCGGGTTGATGTATAAGAGATGGCGCCTTTCATCCTGCATCACTTTCAGGATGTGCGAATGGCCGCAGATGAAAATGTCCGGCTTGTGCGTATCGAGCAGCGTTTTCGCCCGCGGGTAATAAGTTCCGGGGGAACCGCCGATATGGGTCATCAGGATGCGAAGCCCTTCGCATTGCAGCAACTGGTATTCGGGGAAGCGCAGGCGGTAATCCGTCCCGTCGCAGTTGCCATATACGCCGACAAGCGGTTTGAAAGCCTCTATTTCTTCGGCAAATGCCAGACTCCCGCCGAAATCGCCGGCGTGCCAAAGCACATCCACCGGGTCGAAGAAGGGGCGGAACGCATCGCAGAAAACTCCGTGCGTATCGGATAACAGGCCTACGTATAGCATATTAAGCCCGAATGATTTCCACCTCGCCCCGCAGGCCGAGTTTGATGATTTGGGAACTGCGGCCGCTGGCGCCCTTTTCCATGCTTCTGTCCACCACATAATCGACGGCTTCGCGGATTTCCGGGCTGATCTGGGCGAAGTTTTCAGGTGTCGGCTCTCCGGACAGGTTGGCGGAGGTGGAGACGATGGGACGCCGGAAACGGCGCAGCAATTCCGTACAGAAAGGATGGCGGGGGATGCGGATACCTACGGAACCGTCTTCTGCGATGACATTAGGGGCCAGCCCCATGGCGTCCGGATAGACGATGGTCATGGGGGCGTCATTGACTTCCACGAGGTCGATGGCGACGTCCGGAATCCGCCGGACATGCCGGGCCACCATGTCGAGGTCAGCCGCCAGCAATACCATGGACTTGGCTTCGGCGCGCCGTTTGATGCCGAAGATGCGGGCGACGCTGTCGGCGCGGGTCGCATCGCAGCCGATACCCCATACCGTATCGGTGGGATACAGGATGATACCGCCGTCCTTGAGGACGCGCAGCGTCTCGTCGAGAATATCTTTCAGAACCATTGTTGGTTGAACAGTCTGCCGGTTTTTCGCCAGATGAAAATCAGGAGCCAGCCGCCCAGCAGCCCGCCGAGGTGGGCGAAATGCGCGACGCCCTCCACCGAGCCGCTGACGCCGGTAAGCAGCTCGATGCCGGCAAAAATGGCCACCATCCATTTGGCGCTGAGCGTCACGGGCGGGAAAAGCAGCGTCATGCGCGATTCGGGGAAAAGCATGGCGTAGGCAATCAATACCCCATAGATGGCCCCGGACGCGCCGACCATCGGCACCGACCAGCCGCGCGTCAGGCTCATGACCAGCAGGTGGAACCCCGCCGCAGCCAGGCCGCACAGCAGGTAAAACGTCAGGAATTTCCGGCTTCCGAGCGTCCGCTCCACGACGCCGCCGAAAATCATCAGGGTGTACATGTTGAAGAAAATATGGAACATGCCGCCGTGCATGAACATATAGGTCAGCAGCTGCCAGGGGCGGAACATCATGCTGTCCGGGTAATACAGGGCGAACCAGCTCATCACCGTGGTGTTCAGGATGCGCTCGCCCAGCAGGGTGGCGGCGAACATGACGATGTTGATGATGATGAGGTTTCGGGTGACGACCGGGAGTGCGTTCAGGCATCCGCCCCTGTTGTTATCGTAGTAATAAAAACTCATATCTTCTCAAAGTTAAACGGCTTCCCGGAACATTTTGTCGATGGCTTCCGTTTCCATGATGGTGACGATGCGCCGTCCTGACGGGGTGAATTCGGCGTTTTCACTGCTGAACAGGGCGTCCGCCAGGGCACGGGCTTCGACGGGGGAGTCCGGCTCCGCTGCGTTGGAAGCGCCGAGAACGGCCATCTTTTCTGCGAGTTGCTGCCGCATCACGGTGTCGAGGGACGTGGTCTGGTCGCCCAGGATGCGCAGGAGGTCTTCCACCATCTGCTGCACGTTGCCGGGCGCCATGCCGTATCCTTCCGGTATCCCCGTAACGGTAACGGTGTCGTTTCCGGCTGGCGTCATGCAGAATCCGAGACGCTCGAGCAACGCCGCGTGTTCGTCCAGCAGCAAACGCGCTCCGACGCCGACCTGTACGTCGATGGGGAAGAGGGCGGTCTGGCTGACATGGGGGCCGTTTTCCAAGGCCTTGAGCGTCGCTTCGTAGAGGATGCGCTCCCGTGCCCGCCGGATGTGGATGAACATCAGGCCGGAGGCGGAGGGAAGGGCCAGGTATTTCCCTTTGATGACCAGCGCTTTCATCAGCGGCAGGCTTTTCTGCTCGAACAGTGCGCCGTAGTTTTCATTCTTGTCGATGTATGCGCGCTTATCCGGGTGCTGTTCCGTTGATGTCCCGCTGTGGGCTTGCGGCGCGGAGTCGAAAGGATTGTAATGGATGTCGAAACCCTCTTCCGGCTGGAAATCGGGCCCTTTATATTCTGAAAAACCGCGGCCTATGGTGGGCATCTCCACCGCCCCTTCCGTGTCGAAATCGATGGCGGCCCCGAAACTGTTGCGGCCCAGTGTCTCCTTGATGCAGGCGTATAGCAGTTGGAAAAGAAGGCTGTCGTCTTCGAATTTGATTTCCGTCTTGGTCGGGTGGATATTGACGTCGATGGCTTGCGGGTCGATGTCCAGGAAGATGAAATAGGCGGGGGAAAGTCCTTCGGGCATGAATTCCTCGTAGGCCTTCATGACTGCTTTGTGCAGGTAGGGGCTGCGGAAATAGCGCCCGTCCACGAAGAAGTATTGGTTGCCCTGGGCTTTGCGGGCACTTTGCGGACGTCCCGTGAAGCCGCTGATGCGCGCCATGGAGGTGCTGGCCTGCAAATCTACGATGTCGCCGACGACGGATTCGCCGAGCAGGTCCAGGATGCGGAATTTCAGGGACGGCGCCTTTTTCAGGGTATGGAGATTCTTGCCGTTGTGGGTCAGGGTGAAACTGATTTCCGGGTGGGGCATGGCCACGCGGGTGAATTCCTCGATGATGTGGCGCAGCTCCACGTTGTCGGATTTGAGGAATTTGCGCCGTGCGGGCGTATTGTAGAACAGGTTGCGGACGGCAAAATTGCTGCCTGCCGGGGTGCTGGCGGACGCGGTTTGCATGGGCTGCAGGGCGCTGATGCGTACTTGCGTGCCGCTTTCGTCTTCCGGGCGCCGCGTCCGGAGGGTCACTTCGCTTACTGCCGCGATGCTGGCGAGGGCTTCGCCGCGGAAACCGTAGGTCAGGATGTGCATCAGGTCTTCCGGATCTGCGATTTTGGAGGTCGCATGCCGCTCGAAGCAGAGAACGGCGTCCGAAGGGGCCATCCCGCATCCGTTGTCAATGACTTGGATGAGGGTGCGCCCTGCGTCCGTCACCACGACTTCAATGCTGTCGGCACCGGCATCTACGGCGTTTTCCAGCAACTCCTTGACCACGGAGGCGGGCCGTTGCACCACCTCGCCAGCCGCAATCATGTTGGCGACCTGTGCCGGTAATACCTTGAGTGCGCCCATGCTACAGGAGGGAATAAAACCGGATGATGAAATAAATGACCGCCACAATCAGCAGCAGCGAGACGATGCCGATGAGGGCTTGCGTCTTCTGCATGTGGCCGCGGGTCGCCTGGTAGCGTCCGCCGCGCATCGCACCCTTGATGTACGTGCCCGGCGTATAGCCGTCCTGCTCTTTCTGCTGTTCCATGCTGCCGTCCACGGCACCGAAGAGGCGTTTTCGCTCCTCTTTCTCTTTGTCGTAATATATCGGCTTGTAATCGAACACGTTGTGCTCGTTTTCCCCGAAAAAGTTGAAAAGACCCATCCTGCGCATGCCCGGCTGTCGGCTTGGTCCTCCGCAGCCGGATTCGGGCTTTTTCCGTCTTGCCTGTGCGGCGGCAGCCCGAAAGACAAAGGTAGCGATTTTGCGAGAAGTTTCCTATTTTTGCAGTATGAATCTTGCTATTCGCATCGGACACGGATATGATGTCCACCGGCTGCAGGACGGATTGCCCATGTATTTGTGCGGCATCCGCATAGACAGCCCGCGGGGTTTCGTCGCCCATTCGGACGGAGATGTCGCCATCCACGCCCTCTGTGATGCCATGCTCGGCGCTTTGGCCTTGCGTGACATCGGTTACCATTTCCCGGATCAGGGAGATACATGGAAAGGCGCTGACAGCAAACGCCTGCTGTCCCTTACGTATGACCTTGTCCGGAAAGCGGGCTGGACGCTGGGCAATGCGGATATCACCATCATCCTGCAGGTCCCGAAAATCGCGCCTTTGGTGCCCCGGATGCAGGCGTGCCTCGCGGAAATCCTCGGTGTGGCCGCCGACAGCATCAGTGTCAAGGCGACGACGACGGAGCGTCTGGGTTTTGCCGGACGGGAAGAAGGGTGCGAGGTGCATGCCGTCGTCCTGCTTGTCCGCGCAGGAGAAATTTCATGACAACAACTTCTTAAAGTATCCATGCTTTCTTGATGATGAAACGTTTGTTATTTTTGTTTCTGGCACTTGTCCGGACAGTTTCGCTTTTGGCTTATACGCCTGAAGTAAAAGACCTTGCCATCAGCGTCTCCCTGCAGGAAGACGGTACGGCGAACATTACGGAGGTCTGGGACGTGGTGGTGGCCTCCGGAACGGAGTGGTATCTGGTCCGGGAAAACCTTGGTGACATCCGGATTTCCGACCTTGCGGTCACGGATGAGCAGGGACACGCCTTCCGTTACGAGGGGGCTTGGGATGTGGACCGCAGCATCTCGGAGAAAGCCCGCAAGTGCGGCCTGCACCAGACGGACAAGGGATATGAAATATGCTGGGGCGTAGAAAGTTACGGCCCGCATAAATGGCGGGTATCCTATACCATGTCCAACTGTGTCAAGACCCTTACCGACCATGATATGCTGCACATGCAGTTCGTCAGCGACGGACTTTCATCCCCGCCCCGGCATGTCCTGCTGACCTTGCAGGCGCCCGTAGCGCTGAGCGAAGAAAATTCCAATATCTGGGCTTTCGGGTACGATGGAAGCGTGTGCTGGAATACGGACGGTACCGTTGAGGCCGAATCCGATGGGGCTTTCGAGGAGGATTCTTCCTTGATTCTGCTGATTCGTTTCGACAAGGGTATCTTCCAGTCTCCCAGCGTGCAGGAGCGCGATTTCCAAACGGTGCTGGACCGGGCCAGGGAAGGAGCGCATTTCGGCGACGAAGAGGAAGAATCCAAATGGTATGAAGTCCTTTTGGGCATGCTGCTGTTCTGCGGCATGGTGTATGCTTTCGTGATTATTCCCCTCCGGAAAGTGCTGGTCCTGTTCGGGCTCCGCAAGGAACGGAATCGCCGCCGGATCAAAGAGATTTTCGGGGTCAGGCGCCTGCCGTCCAAGCCCGCATGGAACCGGGACATTCCCTTTCAGGGCGATTTTCTCGAAACCTATTACATTGCCTCCCACGAATACGGGCTGAACGACCACAAATATACCGTCGTCTCCGCCATGATTCTGCGGATGGTCAATGCCGGTGTCATCACCGTGCGGACGGATGCCAGGGGCAAGAAAGAATTCGTGTTCAGCGAATCCGCTTCCACCGACTGGATGATGGACAGTGAAAAGGCGTTCCTGGAACTGCTCAAAAAAGCTTCCGGAGCAGACGGCGTCCTGCAGGAAAAGGAGTTCAACCGCTGGGCGGATGCGCACCCCAATACCGTCAAAGGATGGGTGAGCGATATGGAAGCCGAGGTCTTGAAACATTTTGAGCAGGATTCCCTGGTCGAAACGTATGCGTCCAGATTTGCCAGCCAGAGTTACTATTCGATGGCTTTGAACGGGAAGGGGCGTGAACTTGCCATGCAGGCGCTGGGCTTCAGGCAGTTCCTGAAAGACTTTACGCTGATTGACAAGCGGTACACGCGGGAAGTGGCCTTGTGGGGTGACTACCTGGTGGTGGCGTCTCTGTTCGGTATGGCCCGGGAAGTGGCAAAGGAGATGAAGCGCATCGCTCCCGACGTGTCTGTCGGTCCCATGTCGCTGCCGGTGTCCACCCTTACCGATATCGTCATCTTGTCCAATACATTCCGCTCGTATGCCAGCAGTGCGGCCAATTATACGCCCCCGTCGAGCGGGAGCTACGGCAGTGGCTCTTCCGGCGGTTTCGGCGGCCGTTCCTCCTTTGGCGGTGGCGGCGGCTTCAGCGGTGGCGGACGCGGCGGCGGCAGCCGGTAACGGCATCGCGCGGGAATGGTCGGTTCCCTGCGCCAACGTCCTCAACCGCGCAGCGCCCCGTCAAAACCGGAATTCCATGCCGGCGGTGACTGTGAAAGGCCGTCTGTCCTGGCAGGTGGTTCCGTCCGGGAGTTTGTCTTCCAGATGTGTCAGGCGCCATGCGCAATCGATGCGCAGCAACTGGAAGATGTTGGAAATGCCCGCCCCGATTTCGATATAGGGAACTTTCCCCATGGGCCGCATGCCTTCCGGAAAGCGCATGGGGGCCCCGAAGTCCATTTCCGTTCCGTTATTGTGGTTGCGGAGCCCGCCGTAGGCCATTTTGAACGTGAACTCTTCGCGCAGTTTGAGTTTGCTCAGCAGGGGGACCTTGCCGAAGAAGAAGCCGTTGAAATTGTGGAACCACAGCAGTGTCGCCCAGCTGTCCGAGGCGAATTCGAAGTACTCCATGCACGAGAATGCGCTTTTGTCCAAGATGTTGGTGACATTCCCCTCGTGCAGGTGCAGCAGCGGCCAGGGAACTTGTCCGGCAATGTATCCGGCATTCAGGTAGATTTGTGACATGCCGGCGGGCGGAATGCGGAATTTCCATTCCATCGTCAATTCCGGGCGGAAAAAGCCCCAGTCGCCCGGTCGGAGGCCCGGGATGGAGCCGGTCAAGTCCAACGTGAAGACCGGATGGTTGGTGTGGAGATAGGTTTTGATGAAGAATCCGCGGGTTACCGTTTCTTCGCGGGAAAAACGGAATCGGGCGTGCAGTTCATTCGTGGCCACGGAACCGACAAGCGGATGCAGGGACGTGGTTCCCACGGGGTTCCCCGCCCAGTCCAGCATCGGGACAAAAAGCCGGTTGGCATAATAGCGTTTGAAGGCCGCCGACAGTTCCATGTTGAAATCCGCCACGAATTCGTGCTGGTAAAGGGCCGAAAACCGGCTCATCGCCCCGGGTTTCCGGTCTCCGCTCCAGATGGAGGCGAGGATGTTGCCGTCGGTGACCGTGCTTTGTCCGCGTCCCAGCTGTATGACGTCGTAAGCGGCATCGACGGTCAGTTTCCGGGTCGGATTCTTGCTGAACATCTGTTCCCATGTCAGTCCGCCCTTGAATTCCCGGTCCCGGGTGCCGTAAGCGAGAAAACCGGTCAGCCGGAATTTCTGGCTGAAATCCTTGGACGTATGGATGCCTATGCGGGGCCGGAATCCTTCCAGCTTGTTGAAACTGGCGGCTTGGAAAACCGGCCCCAAGCCGATGGGACCGATGTCCCAATAGCCGTTGATAAGGGTGCAGACCAGCGAATACAAGGATTGGTAGAGGGGCTGTTCCTTGATGGCTTCGACCATTTGGTAGATATCCTGCTCCTTCCGGGTCAGCGCATACGGGCGCACCCGTTCCCAGTAGGCCTCTTCCCGGGCTTCCGGGTTGTCCCGGACTTGGACCGGGCCGTTGTTGCGGACAAGCGGCTGCGGCGTAAATTCGGGATGGTGGTAACTGAGTTCGCGTGTGCCGAGTACGGACATCATTTTGGATGAATCCCCGAGGGCGACGGAGAAGTCCGCATAGAGCTTGTCCTGCTTATAAAACCAAGTGGAATCCTCCAGGCGCTGGTATTCGCTGTCAATGACGACATCCCGCAGCCAGTTCACGTTGCCGCCCCGCTTCATCTTGGCATGGATGCGTTTGAGGGCGAAATCCTCTGCGTCTATCAGCATCTCCCCGTCAAATGCCGGGCTGGAAATGCCGGCTTTGGGGTGGTAGCGGACAAGGTAGGTTTTCCGCCCGTCCACATGGGAAGAGTCGATGATATAATAATTGTAAAAGAGCAGGCCGCTGTTTTGAATCGGGGAGGGGAATTCCACGTCGAAAGAGTTGATGAACGGCTTGTAAAAATTGATTTTCAGGTGCATGCTGCCTGTAAACTGCGACAGCAGGTTGTTGTCCGGATTGACGCCGGACATCCGGTTCGCCACGATGGTTTCGCTGTCGGAGGACGGCTCGAGACAATGGCTGCGGCGTACCATGGATTCGGAAATCATCACCGGCAGGTAGGGGACGCCGCTCACCGAAGATGTGTCCATATAATCGAATACGAAGCCCAGTTCCCGCAGGAAACGCTTGCTCCGCAGCTGCTCTTTCGGGTGGGTGAGGTCCAACTCCATTTTGTTGTAGATGTCGCAACCGTAATGGGGGCGTTGTTCCGGGTCGTTTCGCGCCCGGTGCCGGTCGATGTTGGCGAGCAGGCGCTTCACCAACCGGTTGTCTGCCTTGACGAAAGCGCTGTTCAGCCGGTTGTCCGTCAGGTGGAGTTGGAAGTCTGCCTGGGTGAAGCCTCCGTGGCGAATCTCCCGTTCCTGTACGTCGTAGCCGAGCAACTGGCAGACGAGGATGTGTGCGTCCGCGTTACGCGTTTCCAGGTTGTAGTACCCGTCCAAATCGGTGGTCTGTCCCACCGTGGTCCCTTTGAAAAAGATACCGGCGAAAGGAATCGGCTCTCCTGTTTCCGCATCGGTTACCCTTCCGCGCACCTTGGTCGTTTGGGCGGTGGCAGACAGGCAGCAGGCCAGCAGCAGGAGGATGGAACCAATGGTACGCATCAGCGTCAAATATACGGAAAAAGGGGAAAGCTTGGCACATCGCACCGCTACGACCTCATACCCTTGCTGCCTTCCGGCCCTGGGGGAGTTTTGAGGGAGCTGGTCGTGTACGACTTTCCCCGTGGCAAATATACGAAAATTTTGTATATTTGGACGCTAATCACGTTTTTTCATGACTGAAAAGGAAATCCATATCGCTTTTGCGGAATACCGTTCCATTGAAGAATTGAATGCGGAGGACCGGGAGTTGGCACATGCCGCCATCGATGCCATGCGGGGCTCGTATGCACCGTATTCGCATTTCAACGTCGGGGCGGCGGTCCGCTTGTCCAACGGGCAGATTGTCCAGGGGGCGAACCAGGAGAATGCCGCATTTCCGTCCGGCCTGTGTGCGGAGCGGACGGCCATGTTCGCCGCCAGTGCGAAATATCCCGACAAAGACATGCAAAGCATTGCGCTGGCCGGGGGCGTGTATGGCCAGTTGACGGAAGAGCCGGCGACCCCGTGCGGCGCCTGCCGCCAGGTGATGGCCCAGTATCAGACAAAATCCGGCAAACCGATGTCCGTCATTATGATAGGAGCCGGTCGGATTTGGAAATTCGAGCGGGTGGATGACATTCTTCCCTTGATTTTCGACAGCATCTGAGCGCTGCGATGAAAGTTTGCGTCGGCCTTTCGGGCGGGGTGGATTCCAGTGTCGCGGCTTTGTTGCTCAAACGGCAGGGCTACGATGTCTTCGCGATGTTCATGCAAAACTGGCATGAGGTCGAAGGAACGCTGCACGGAGACTGTTCGTGGGAGGAAGACCGCTTTGTGGCGGAACTGGTGGCCCGTAAAATCGGCATCCCGTTTTATTTTGTCGATTTAAGCGCCGAATACCGGGCGCGGGTGGTCGATTATATGTTCGATGCCTACGCGAAGGGGCGCACCCCCAATCCCGATGTGCTTTGCAACCGGGAAATCAAATTCGACGCTTTTTTACAGAAAGCCTTTGCCTTGGGCGCCGACATGGTGGCGACAGGGCACTATTGCCGGAAGGAATCGTTGTGCGGGGCAGATGGAAAGCCGGTTTGTGACGCGGCGGGACATCCGCTGTACCGCATTCTCGAAGGGGTGGATCCGGGCAAGGACCAGAGCTATTTTCTGTGCCAACTCAACCAGTACCAGCTTTCCAAAGCCCTGTTCCCCATCGGGGGACTGTGCAAGTCCGACGTGCGTGCGCTGGCTGCGGAGGCGGATTTGCCTTCGGCGGACAAGAAGGATTCGCAGGGCATCTGTTTCGTGGGCAAGGTGGATTTGCCCGTTTTCCTGCAGCAGAAGCTCGCTGCGGCGCAAGGGGCGGTCGTGGAAGTCTTCGGCCGGTATTATGTGGATTCGGCCCAATATGCCGCTGACCGGGAACGGCTCTCCCATGCACCGGAGTTGTCGGATGAAGCGTGGCTGGAACTGTCCCGTCCGCTGGATTATGCGGATATCGTTTTTGAGACCGAGACCTACCGCAGTGGCCGGCATCATGTCCGGAAAACCCGTTATAAACCTCATCCGTACGCCGCTGTCATCGGGCAGCACGAAGGCGCCTGGTTTTATACCCTTGGCCAACGGAAGGGCCTTTCCATCGGCGGCCATGCCCGTCCGCTTTTCGTGATTTCCACCGATGTCGTCCGCAATATCGTCTTTGTCGGGGAGGGGGAAGACCATCCCGGCCTCTTTCGCCGGGTCGTCCGCATTGCTCCGGAAGAACTGCATTGGATGCGTGACGACTTGCACATGACCGTCGGCGAAACCCGTCGCTGCCGGGTGCGGATCCGGTATCGGCAGGACTTGCAGGATGCCCTGCTGGTGATGCGTCCCGCCGGGCTCTTCATCCTGTTCGACCAGCCGCAGCGCAGCGTCACCCCCGGGCAGTTCGCCGTGTTCTATGCGCTCCGCAATCCGGCTGACCCGGATGATGCCCCGGAAATGCTGGGCAGCGGGGTGCTGTAGGGGTGTTCGCCTGCGCCCTTGGCGGAATCCGGACGATCGGGACCAAAAACGTTTCCTGACAAGTCTGTCGCGGACCCAATTTGGCCCCAGACTTTTCACCAAT
>JAGAFI010000077.1 GCA_017612675.1 Bacteroidales bacterium | reverse complement strand
TGTTCGGGTTCTGCTTCATCTGCGTCACGGCGTAATCCACGCGGAAATTGTTCACGAAGCGTTTGAAATTCCCGAAATAATCGTTGACGGCCTTGGACAGGTAGCTTTCGTTGGTCCCGAGGCGTCGGGCGAGGGCTTCTACGGTGCAGCCGTCTTGCAGGTACAGGCGTTCCGCTTCCATGACGGCGACGGCCTGGTTATAGACGCTGGCGAGTTTGTTTTCCTCCCGGGCGGACAGGGGGCGGGCGCAGGCGGGCGTGCGGCGGGACATTTCCTTGAACAGCCGCATATAGGTATCCGATACGAAGAGGGTGCGTCCCGAATAGGCACGCAGGTACAGCAGCGGGAAGAGTACCGCGAGGGCCGGGAGGACGAGCCATGCGCCGCCGCGCCAGCCGGCGGAGAAAAGCAGCAGCATCCCGGCTTGGAGCAGCATGGCGGCATAGGCGAGTTTGGCGCAGCTTTCGATGATGCGAATCAGTGCCGTGCCGATTTTGCAGTACACCAGTTCCGAAAAGAGCCGGACGAGCCGGTAGAGGAGGTAACCGGTCAGCAGCAGCGAAAACGTGAGCACGCGCCACGCCGGCCCGGCGCCGGAAAGCGCCAGTCCAAGGGCGGCGGCTCCTGCGAGCAGGTAGGCTATGACGGACGGGGCAGGGATTTCCCGCGGCAGGGGATAGAACAGCAGCAGCGTACAGGGCACGAAGAGTTCCGAACACGCGCACAGGGGCGAGTACGGCTGCGCCGACAGAAGGTCGGAGAGCAGCAAGAGCGGAAGCGTTCCCCAGACCGACAGGCGCAGCACCCGCCGGACGGGAATCATCTTGGTCTTCTTCATCGCGTTCATTGCGACAAAGATACCAAAGCCCCGCCCGGGCGCTTTGCCAAGGCGGGGGTAAAAAGGATTTTTCCGGGAAACGGATAAATTATTTTTTAGCCTTGTATTTTATCGCTTCGAAGCCTTTTCCATAAACGCCTGATACAGATGCGACTGATAGGAATGCGTCGGGGTCGATGGACTTGACCGTCCGCAGCAGGATGTTCAAATCCGACTTGCGCGTCATGACCAGCAGGATTTCCGCCGGCTGCTTGGTGTACCAGCCTTTTCCGTCCAGGACGGTGACCCCCCGGTGCAAATCCCGGGCGATGGTGTCGGCAATCTGTTCGTATTTCTTGGAAAAGATGAACAGCTGGACGGATTGCCGGAGGCCGGACAGGTACAAATCCAGCACCGTGCCCGAAATGGCGACGAGGATGAAGCCATAGACGACGGTGGTGATTTTTTCCGCCAGCGGCACCAGCGTCCCTTCCGCCGTATAGGAGGGGACGAAGAGGGACGAGGAAATGATGACGACGTCGGCGGCGATAATCATCCGCCCCGGTGAGATATTCCTGTATTTATTGATAATCAGGGCAATGATGTCCGTTCCGCCCGTGCTGCCGCCCTGGGCCATCGCCATGCCGATGCCCACGCCGACGGTGATGCCGCCCATGATGGTGCTCATCAGTTTCCCGTTGTCCACGGCGAGCATCTGGCAGATTTCCGCCGGAATCAGCTGCTGGGCGACGTTCAGGCCGATGGAGGCGAGGATGACGGCATATACGGTCTTGCCGCCGAAACTTTTTCCCAGCGTCAGCATGCCGGCGACGAGCAACAGCAGGTTGAGGAAAAAGTAGGACGTACCTGCCTTGATGGCTCCGCCCGTGGCATACTGGATGATGGATGCGGCACCGGTCGCGCCGCCGCCTACCAGGTTGTTGGGGATGAGGAAAATGGACCATCCGAGCACGAAGAGCAGGATGCCGATGGTGATGAGGGCATATTCCCGGACGGTCGAGAAGATTTTCTTACTGTCCATCTTCGCTTTCCTTTTTCTTTTTCCTGCGCCGCAGTCCGGTCTTGATTTCATCGAAGCCCTCCCCATAGACGCTGTTGGTCGGGGAGACAGAGATGAAGGCGTGCGGGTCGATGTCCTTGATTACTTCCGAAAGATGCGGAAACTCCTTCTGGTTGATGACAATCAGCAGGATGTCCCGTTCATGCTTGGTGTACCAGCCCTGGGCTTTCAGGAGCGTCACGCCGCGTTCCATTTTGTGGATGATGTGGTCGGCGATTTCCGCGTGTTTCCTGGAAAAGACCAGCAGTTGGTAGGATGATTTCTTGCCGCCGACGACCGTGTCTATCATCAGGGAGAACGTCACGAGTTCCACGAGGCCGTAGCACATGTCGGCGAATGCCTTGTCGGGCAGCAGCAGCAGCAGCGAACAGACAATCAGGTCGCTGATGAGGAATACGCTGCTCAGTGCCACGGGCCAGTACTTGTTGACCATAAGCGCCATGATGTCCGTGCCTCCTGTGCTGCCCCCGAAACGGATGGCGAGACCGATGCCCAAGGCTTCCAGCGCACCGGCGATGATGGGGATGAGTACCCGTTCCGGGACGAAAAAGAACGAGCCGGGGATGCAGTGCATGCCCACCATCCCGCTCATCAGCTGCATCGCGACGGTGGTGCCGATGATGCAGTATATGGTCTTGAAACCGAAGCCGATGCCCATTGCGAGGATGGCCAGCAGAATCAGCACGCCGTTGACGGCGAGGTAAGAATACTGTGCCGGGACGAACCCGCCCGTGGCATACTGGATGACCGTGCAGAGTCCTACGAGGCCGCCCGCCGACATCCCGTTGGGAATCATGAACCATTCCCAGGCGATGGCGAACGAAAAGCAGGCCAGTGTCAGGAAAAAATAATCCCGGAAGATGCGCCGGAGTTTTTTTGCCATCATTTCACCACGACATTGACAATCCGTCCCGGTACGACGATGACCTTGGCAATCTGCAGGCCGCCTGTGTATTTGGGGGTCAGTTCATGGGTGCGCACCACGGCTTCCACTTCTGCGGGCGAAGCCGACTTGGGCATGTCGAGCGTAAAGCGCAGTTTGCCGTTGAACTGGACGGGATAGGTCACGTTGTCTTCCGCGGCCCAGGCGGCGACGAATTCCGGGAAACGGGCGTAGGTGATGCTCTCCGTGTGGCCCAGACGCTGCCAAAGCTCTTCTGCGATGTGCGGGGCGAACGGACTCAGGAGAATCACCAGCGGCTCGAGGATTTCGCGCTTGCTGCATTTGAGCGCCCCCAGCTCGTTCACGGCAATCATGAAGGCGCTGATGGTGGTGTTGTAGGAGAAGTTCTCGATGTCCTGCTGCTCCTTGCCAATCAGCTTGTGCAGTACCTTGCGTTCTTCCGCGCCGGCTTCCCCGTCCGTGACCAGCCACGTGTCCTTGTCGTAGAACAGGCGCCAGAACTTCTTGAGGAAGCGGTTCACCCCGTCGATGCCTTTCGTGTCCCAGGGCTTGCTCTGCTCCACGGGGCCGAGGAACATTTCGTAGAGCCGCAGCGTGTCCGCCCCGTAGGTGTCGCAGACGAGGTCGGGATTCACGACATTGTACATGCTCTTGCTCATCTTCTCGACCGCCCAGCCGCAGATGTATTCCCCGTTTTCCAGTTCAAATTCCGCATCCGCAAATTCGGGACGCCACTTCCGGAACGCTTCGAGGTCCAGCCGGTCTCCCCGGACGATGTTCACGTCCACGTGGATTTCCGTCGTCTCGTACCGGTCTTTCAGGCCTGCAGACACGAAGCGGTTGGTGCCGACAATCCGGTATACGAAGTTGGAGCGGCCCTGTATCATGCCTTGGTTGAGGAGCTTGCGGAAAGGTTCGTCTTCGCAGACATAGCCGAGGTCATAGAGGAACTTGTTCCAGAAACGGGAATAGATGAGGTGGCCTGTGGCGTGTTCCGTGCCGCCGACATACAGGTCCACGTTCCGCCAGTAGGCATCTGCTTCCGGAGAGACCAGCGCTTCCCCGTTGTCCGGGTCCATGTAGCGCAGGTAATAGGCGCTGGAGCCGGCGAATCCAGGCATCGTACTGGTTTCCAGTGGATAACCGCGGTATGTC
>JAGAFI010000076.1 GCA_017612675.1 Bacteroidales bacterium | reverse complement strand
GGTCTATTATGCCAACGAACCCGGCAGCAACGACGGCGCGTATGTGTCTGAAGTAACCGGCATGCCCCAGACAATGGCTGCCGAACCATTCCTGCCGCCCATTGACGAGCGCGGCATCACCATTTCGTGGCTTCCCGTCACCGCCATGGAAAGCGGACTGCCGATGCAGTTCCCCGACGGGGAGGCATACAGCCTCCGGTATCCGGAACTGACCATTGCCCGCACGGCGTTCAACACCGACCCCAACCCTTACGACACGGCAGCAGAAAAAGGCCTCACGATGGGTTTCCGGCTCGAATCCACCATCGGGGTCATCGGCTCGGGCCTTATCGACGCCATTCCGGATGACGCCATCCGCGAGCAATACCGCGCCGAAGCGCCCTATGTGGCACTGAACCCGGCATTCTGGGACAAGGATGCCAACGACTTCGCCGCAGGCGCCTACTACGCCAACTGGCAGGCCGGTGAAAACGGCGCCGGCATCCTGGCCGACGGAACCCGCGTGGCCCGTGGGGAATACAAGCCTGTCAAGCGTTTCACCTACGCCATGACCCGCGGTACCCTGCAGGACGGCGCCGGTGCGAATGCCATCTGGAACATCACCAATGTTTCCCGTCCCGACAGGCCTTTCCTCTACACCACCGTCGCCTGGGCGAAGAAAATGAGTGAAACCCCGTCGGTGATAGCTGCCATCCGGGCCGAGGGGAATGCTTCCCCTTATTATGTCGATGTGGACAAAGACGGCACCGTGACCGACGCAGAGATTGCCGAGGCTGTTCTTGCCCTGCTGAGTCCCACCACAAACCAGTTTGACAATCCTTATCACAATTTCCAGGCGGAAATGACTGCCGACCAGTTCTATGACTTCATGGTATGGCACCGCGGCCTGTCCATCCCCCGCGCCCGCAACCTCCACGAGAAAGCGGTCCAGAAAGGCAAGGCGCTCTTCACGGAAATGGGCTGCGCCACCTGCCACAAGCCGTCATGGAAGACCGGGGACGACAATTACTGGAGCCCGGCCATGAACGAAGGGAAGCCCCTGCCGCGTTACGCCAACCATACCATCTGGCCTTATTCGGACTTCATCCAGCACCGGCTGTATATGAAAAACGACATCCACGGCACATGGTGCCGCACCACGCCGCTGTGGGGCCGGGGCCTGTCCGCCGTGAACACCGGCGCTTCGGACCGCCTGCATGACTGCCGGGCCCGCAACGTGGTGGAAGCCATCATGTGGCACGCCTACTCCCGGCAGAGCGACGGCTATGCCTCCGCAGAGAAGTTCTACCACCTTTCCAAGGAAGAACGCGATGCGGTGGTGCGTTTCATCGATGCCATCTGATGGGCAGAAGCGGCAAATATCTGGCTTTTGGTGCGGTGGCAGCCCTCATCCCGGCGATGGTGGCCGCCACCGTTCTGGAAAAGCTCCGGGGGGCTGACGCCGCCCGGGACTGGGTGTACCACAGCCCATGGTTCATGCTCCTCTGGGGCATTGCCGCCGCAGCGGGCATGGCGCTGCTTTTCCGGCGGGGCATCTCCCGGCAGGTGTTCACCACCGGCCTGCATCTGGGTTTTGTCTGCATCCTGGCAGGGGCGCTGACCACCCATCTGGGCAGCGAAAGCGGGCAGCTGCATCTCCGGAAAGGCGAGGAAACCACGTCCTATCTCTCGGAGGACGGAACGGAAACGCCTCTCGGTTTCGGGTTGCGGCTGGAACGGTTTACCATCGAATACTATCCCGGAACCCGGCAGCCGATGGATTACCGGAGCGAAGTCACCCTGCTTCCGGAAGGGATTTCCCGTACCATTTCCATGAACCGCATCCTCAAATGGAACGGCTACCGTTTCTATCAGGCGGATTACGACGCGGACCGGCGCGGCAGCATCCTGGCGGTCAGCCACGACCCGTGGGGCGTCGGCATCACTTATGCCGGCTATATCCTGCTCATGGTCTGCATGACAGGATTTTTCTTCCAAAAAGGGACGGCCTTCCGGGAACACGGCGGGCAGGTGCGGCTCCCCCGCCGCCTGCAGATCGGCCTGTTCGTCGCGGGAGCGGCGCTCCTGCTGGGATGCGCATGGCTGATTTGCCGGAAATGGCTCTTTGAGCCCCTGCTGCCCGTGCTGCGCTCTCCCCTCCTATGGATACATGTATCCTGCATGATTATCGCCTACACCCTGTTCGCCCTGGTGGCATTCATCGGTGTCGCGGGGCTCTTCCGGAAAGAAGAAAGCGCCCGGAAGCAGTTGCAGGCGTGCAGCCTTGTCCTGCTCTGCCCTCCCGTATTCCTGCTCACGTCGGGGACTTTTTTGGGTGCGGTCTGGGCCAACCTGTCGTGGGGCTGCTATTGGACATGGGACCCCAAGGAGACATGGGCGCTCATCACCCTGCTCATCTACGCCACCGCCCTGCACGGAAGGAGCCTGGCCGCCTTCCGGCGCCCCGGATTCTTCCATGCATACTGCGTCCTCGCGTTCCTGTCGGTCCTGATTACCTACTTCGGGGTCAACCTCCTGCTGGGCGGGCTGCACGCCTACGCGGACATCGGTCCGTTACATACGCCCATCCTTTCGTGGGTGGTGTCGTGATTCCCGGGATTCTTCAGGTTCATCCCGTTGATTTAGATTCACTTTTACTTGGATTGCAGGTCATCTTTCTGTAGATTTGCAGAAAGATTTTTGCTTGTGGACTTACATTTTGATGATAAACTTGCAGTTGGTTATAAAAGCGGCTCCCAAATATCAAGAGTTGTAACCGAAGGTTGGATGTCATCAAATATGTATTGCCCGATTTGTGGTGCCCCCATGCTCTCGCATTATTCGGCGAATAAGCCTGTCGCGGATTTCTATTGTGATGATTGCCGTTCAGATTTTGAGTTGAAAAGTCGAGAGAGTAAGACTGCACACATTGGACGTACTATTGCTGACGGTGCATACAAGACGATGATAGAAAGAATCACATCCCTTCGAAATCCGAATCTTTTTGTCATGACTTATTCTAATTGGGCCGTGAATAATCTCATGTTAATACCCAATCACTTTTTTACGCCTTCAATTATTGAAAAACGGCCTCCCTTAAAAGATACGGCTCGACGGGCCGGATGGATGGGCTGCAACATAGGTATTGGCGATATCCCTGACAGTGGCCGGATTTTTATCGTTAAGAATAGTATTCTGGAGGACAAGGCCAGAGTAATGGACCTTTATCAGCGTTCTCTTTCTCTCAAGACGGAAAAACTGGAGAGCCGGGGGTGGTTATTAGAAGTTCTCAAGTGTGTGGATAGAATCCCGACAAACTCATTTACCCTGAATCAGCTATACGCATTTGCCGACGAACTACACGCAAAGCATCCTGATAATAACTTTGTGAAAGATAAAATTCGCCAGCAGCTTCAGTTATTGAGAGACAAGGGCTTCATTGAGTTTACCACACGTGGAGAATACCGTAAGACATGATTTTCACCAATCCGCCGTACCATCTGTCCAACGGCGGCATCAGCATACAGAGCGGCGTTCCCGTGTCTGTGAACAAAGGCAAGTGAGATAAGTCCCGGGGATTTGAGGAGGACTACAAGTTCGACAAAACGTGGCCGCCGGTTCCTGGGACAGGTTCTTTTTTTTACAATCCCGCTACCGGGAAATTGAAATAGGTATCCGGATACGGCTCGTGGGCCAGCGTAAAATGCCACCATTCACCCGCATAAGGCAGGAAGCCATGGCGCAGCATCGCCGTACGCAGCAGCATCCGGTTGCGGAATTGGGCCTCGGTTATGGGACCGCCGGGCCGATAGACCTGCGTATCGGGATTCCCGCCGCAGTCGGGATGGCTCTCCGGGCCGAACCAGTCAAAGGGCCCGCCCATGTCCACATCCTTGCCCGCCGCCATGTCAAACAAGGTCAAATCCACGGTAGAACCGCGGGAATGGCTGCTCCGCCGGGCGACATAGCCCAGTTCAAAAAGCCGTTCTTTCTCCAGGGCAGGATAGAAATACCGCTTGGTCAGCGTATCGGACGCATTCCGGCTCCAGCGAATGAAATGGTCCACCGCACATTGCGGACGGTAGGCATCATAGATTTTCAGGCGATATCCCCGGGCGAGCAATTCTTCGCTCACGACCTTGAGGCTGTCCGCCGCCTGCCGGGTCATCAAGGCCAGGGGTTCCTCATAACCGTCGATGCGTGTCCCCACGAAATTAAAGGTGCTGTAATAACGGATTTCCAGGATGGCGCCCGGGACGACGTCCGTCAGGGTTACGAAGTCACCGCCATTTTCCGCCGGTTCGGGTACGGGCGCCGATGTTTCCGTGACCTGCACGGCCCGTTGCCGCATCCCCGGTACATCGAAAGCCAGCGTCGCACCGTCTTCCCGGACATCCAGCGTGACGGAGGCCCCCATGACCAGGGGCAGGTTCACATCGGTATGCCCGGCGGGGAAACCGCAAAGGACGGGAATCCCGTATGGCTGCAGGTTTTCCCGCAGCATCGCCTCAACAGTCCCGTAATCAAACTCGTTTCCGCAATCCGTAAAACCGCCGAGGATGACGCCCGCACAACGCTCCGGTACCCCGCGGAGCCGGAGCATCCGGAACAGGCGGTCGATGTGGTGCATCGACTCTTCCACATCCTCGACAAACAGGACGATATTGTCGTAACGGGTAACATCGGCCCAGGTATCCAAACTGGAAACCAGCGTGCTGAGATTGCCGCCCACCAGCGTCCCCTTCGCCTGCCCGCAACGATTCTGCGGATGCGGGGGCAATTCATACCGGGGCAGTTCCCCCAGCAAGATATCGCGCAGCAGTACAGCAGAAGTATCCGCGCCCCCGCTCTTCGCCAGGAAACGCCCCATCGTCCCGTGTATCCCCATCACACCGGCTCCGACTTCCATCCCGAGCAGGGTGGTGATATCGCTGTACCCAATCAGCCACTTGGGCGAGGCCGCCCACTCGCCGGCCTGGAAATCATCCAGCAGATGAACGGTACCATAGCCCCCGGTATTGCACAGGATGGCCTTGACATCCGGCTGCCCGAGCGCCCAGCGCAAATCCGCCGTCCGCTCTGCCGCCGTTCCGGCATATTTCCCGGCATCCTTTTTCCCCACATTCGGGGCAATGACAGGCTCAAAGCCCCATTCGCGCAGCACCTGTGCCGCACGGACGACATGTTTGATCGGGGTGAAATAGGAAGGAGAGACAAGGGCCACCTTGTCTCCCGGCTGCAGGCACGGCGGCGCACTGCAGACCAAGGGACCGTTCCCGCGGACAGGTGCCATCACCGCCCGTGCAGGGCACAGCAGCAAGACAGCCGACAGGAGCGGAATAGCGAAACGTTTCATCATAAAAGCCCCATATTTACATACCCGGAAGAAGCTGTTTTCAAAGCCCACAACTCCCCCACAAGATGATGAACGTCACCCGCATTCCGGAAGCGGCGACGTGCTATGCTTCTTCGCCGTCCCCGTCTTCGTCGCCGTCTTCCTCTTCGCCGTCTGCCAGCATGACCGAAAGGATTTTCAGCTGCCAGAGCCCCCACAGGCCAAAGACGCAGGCGACCGCCATCGGGCCCCAGAAAAGCCAGCCGTCACTGAAATAACCGATCAGGAAAGCCACGAGGGCGATGACCATAAAGAGCGTGCCGAGAATCAGATGCGGACGGGCGATTTTCTTTCCCTCGGGCGAGAGTTGGTTGTAATATGCCATATCAAATGATTTTATATCGATAAAGGTAAACAATCTCCCGTATTTATCCAAATGTACCAAGAAAAAAGCCGCGCCCCATGCGGGACACGGCCTCTTTCCGGGCGCAGGTGCCTAACGGAGTTTCTTGTAACCGTAACGGGAGACGTCGCCGAGTTCCAACTCAATCTTCATCAAGCGGTTGTACTTGGCAATACGGTCGGTACGGCTGAGGGAACCGGTCTTGATCTGGCCGCTGTTGGTCGCGACGGCGATGTCGGCGATGGTCGTATCCTCGGTCTCGCCGGAGCGGTGAGAAGTGACCGTCGTATAACCGTGGCGATGCGCCATTTCGATGGCGTCGAGGGTCTCGGTCAGGGAGCCGATCTGATTGACCTTGACGAGGATCGCGTTGGCGATGCCGTACTTGAAGCCGGGGTCCTTGAGACGCGCGGAGTTGGTGACGAAGAGGT
>JAGAFI010000075.1 GCA_017612675.1 Bacteroidales bacterium | reverse complement strand
GCGGTCTGACCGTCCTGCTCCAGTCGAATGCGCCCCGGTTCCACCGTCACGGCCGCCCCGGTACACATCCGCCACTGGATATTGCAGTCCGCAGCGCCCGCCTGCAGCGCATCGACGCATTGCAGGTAATCCTGCGCTTCGATGGTCAGCGTCCGGGTGCAGGCGGAAAGCCAGGTGGACAGCGTGCCGTTGCCGGCAAAATCCACGGTCGCCCCCAGGCTCTCTTCGGTCTGCACGGTGGACAGGCTGGCCCGGGCCACATTGGTTCCCACTTTGTGGAAATACGGATTCCCGTCCGCATCCGCACAACTCAGCGTGCTGTGATGCTTGTTGTTATACAGATTCATCCACCAGCGGAGACTCTGCTGCGACGAACCAATCGGCGCACCGGCCTTGGCAGGTGCAGAGGCCTCATACGAAGTATAGGAGGTGTTTCCGGGGTCGCAGGACCAGCGTACACCGCCGGCATCATAGACGAAACTTCCCACATCCATGTGGGCATGGGAGGCATACGCCGTCCCGGCCTTGATGCCCAGATAACGGTCGGACGGAAGCCCCGTCCACCCGGTACGGGCGACACAGACGGGCTGCACCCCGCTCCCCTGATAGAGACAGCCCTCGGGAGGCGTGATGCCTTCCCAGTCCAGTCCGGCGCTGCAAATCAGGAACAACGGGAACAGCCGCCCCCCATATTTGTTGGACGCATACAGGTCCTTTTTCTGCAGTTCGTGATACAGGTAGGAAGGCATCTCCCAATAGGCGGCGAAAAAGAACATCGGCAGGCCGATGGACATCGCAGCACCCGCATCGCAATAATTGAATTGCTGCGAAACGGACAAGTCATCCATATAGAGTTGATACTGCGGCGTTTTCGCCATTCCGGTGACCGATGCGACCCCTTCGTCCGAGCCGGTGGCCGAAGCCAGCGCCGCCGCCATGATGCACTGGCAGCCGGTCCCGTATGCCCAATAACCGGGCCCCTCGGGATAATTGCCCATCGCCCCGTACATGGCCGGGGTCTGCGCCTTGACCGACCGGACGCACTGGTCCACGATGCGCTGTGTTTCCTCCGGATATTCTTCCCGCAGGGCCAACGCGGCGATGGTCACGCCGGCACAGCATACCTGGTTCCAGTTGTTGGTAGCTTCCAGGTAATTCTTGCTGACATGGCCGGACGCATACACGCCGTCGGCCCGGTAAGCGGCCAGATGCGGCGCCAGCACAAAGGAATACAGCCCCTGACGCGCCAGCGCACGGGTCTCTTCATCCAGTTCCTCATACAGCCAGTCATACGCGACCGCCACCCCGACAGCCATTTCCGCCGCATCCAGCATATGCCGGTACGCATTCCAGTCCGCAAATCCGCAGACCAGCCGCAGCAATTCCGCCGCCTTGTCCAGATAACGGGCATCCCCCGTCAGCCGGTACGCATAGGAACAGGCCAGCAACTGGCGCTCCGCCGGGGCGCTCGCCGTCGTCAGAATCCGCAATGCCGAGGCATCCAAGGTATAAGCAGGCGCTTTGTCCTTCCCGCTGAGCACGTCATCCGCATACTGCATGGCAATGTCGTGAAACTGCCGGAGCGGGGCATCCGCCTCCGTTGCCGCCAGTTTCTCCCGGTACGCGGCAAAAGCCGCACGGTCGGCGAACAGCGTCGGATGGCTGCCCCCGTCGGGCTCTTCCTCCGGCGGCTGCGGCCCATCGGGAATCTGCTTTGCGCAGCCCCACAGGAGCACGACGCACAGGAAGGCATAAAAGAATCCGTGTTTCATCAATATTTCATTTTACCGTTCTTGAGGGTGTAGGCATCCGCTTTCGTGCAGCTGGTCGGACCGCTGACACGGGTAAGCTGCTTGTAGTTGCTCACATGCTCCCGCCCGAGGATGCAGGAATAGTCCGCATCGCAGGACGCGCAGAAGATATGGCCCTCCGCGCTGCCGCCTTCCTTGAGCCCGGTGGCGGGGAACGTACCCCAGTTGCTGGTTTCATTGCCGGCCCAGAAAATGCTCCAGAAGAGTTTGTTGCTTCCGCAATGCGGGCATTTCCGGACGAAAACGCTCTTGTAGAACGTATAGCCGTATTTGCTCAATTCCCCGGATGCGGAGGCCCGGCCTATCGCCATGATTTTCGTCCCGTCCGGCGACACGCCATACTGGCTCCAGTACTGCTGGGTGGTCGGGGTCGAAGGGGTCGTCGAGCCGCTTTCCTGGAACAAATCCGAAGCAAGCGACATGGATGAACAGCCGGACGTGATATTCGTATATACGCCCTTGTCCAGCAAAAATTTATAGAAACGGGCCATCAGCAGCAGGCCGCGTTCCAGACAGCAGACGCCCTTGTAACCGCTCACCTGCGGCGTCCCCATCGTGGAAGCCGTACCGTTGGCATCCGTATAGGTGCAGAAATTCGCCCACACCTTGTTGTTGCCGGCATACGTCTGCTGCCGGTTCGCCATGTTCCGCAGGAAATTCAGGTTCACCGTTGCATTCTGGAACGCACCGCCGTTGACCGTCGCCTCGTTGTAGGGGTCCTGGCTCCAGCTGTAGGCACGGGGCGAAGGGATGGCGAGGGTGCGCAGATCCGCGCCGCCGACGAGCAAATCCAGGCCCTGGCAGGCCACGTCGAAAGCTTTCGTCTTGTTATAGGTAACCCCGTTCACCGTACAGGTATATGTGGCAGGCACATAGTAACCGCTGACGGTCACGTTGCCGATGGTCTTGGAAGAAGCCGTGTTCGCTTTCCACACGTCCAGCAGCTTGACAAACTGCGTGGCAAAGGTCTGCATCGACACGGAAACGGGTTCCGGCTCCGGGGTTACGGGCGTCACCGGGTCACCGGACGACTCATACAAGGCGGATGAAAGCGCCATCGTCGCACAGGTCGCCGGGATGTTCGCCTGGATGTCGTTGTCGAGCAGGTATTTGTAGAACCGCGCCATAATCAGCAGGTTCCGTTCCAGGCAGCAGACCCCCGTGTAACCGCTTACCTGCGGCGTCCCGAGGGTGGAAGCCGTGCCGGACGCATTGGTGTACCAGCAGAAATTGCTCCACCGGTTGTTGTTCGTCGCATAGGTCAGGACACGGGAGGCGTAATTCTGCAGGAATGCGAGGTTTACCGTCGCATTGCCGAAAGGCCCGCCGTTGCCGGCGCCCTCATTATAGGGGTCGCTGCCCCACGCATATCCGCGGGAAGCCGGTATCGGGCTGTCCAGCGTACCGCCGTCCACCAGCGTGCCAAGGCCTTGCAGGGCCATGTCATACAGGGCAGGGCGGTCACAACTGACCCCCGCCACGGTCAGCCGGAAATCATCCGGCACATAGTGCCCGGTAAACGTGGCCGAACCGACGGTTTTCTCCGTTTCGGTGGCCGTAGCTTCCCACACATCCAGGATGGACACGAAAGCACGGGCGAAATCCCGCAGGGCATACGGTTCGCCCGCCACCGACTGGAAACTGACCGACAGCCGGTTGAGTTTCCCTTCTTCGAAACGGATGCCGGCAGTGCCCGCCGTAATGGTACGGGTATAGGTCTTCGTCGCACCGTAAACCTTGATGGTCAGCGTCTCCCCTGCGTTCACGTCCGCGCCCCAGCTGGTAAACCAGATATCGGCATTCCCCGCCGGGAGGGGCGAAGCGTAACGCACGCATATCTGCAGGTCGCCGCCCTGCATGGGGGCGGCTGTGGCAGCTGTCAGGTCGAAAGTCCGCTCCCCGCAGAGATGGCAGCCTTCCGCCCGGATTTCCACCTTGGAAACAGCCTCTTTCAGGCCGGTCAACGTCAGTTGGTTCAAGGCTACGACCCGCTTGAAGTACGCCATCCATTGCGTCGGCATCGCATCCACTTCCTGCGGCCTGGCCAACAGGATGAACGCGGACGGGTCATAGGAGGAGGCCGTCGCATCCTGGGTGGCAGGCAGCCGGACCTGCACGGAAGAAGGGTCATCCTTCCGGGTCACGGCCTGATAGGGATACAGTCCCCCCAGCACATAGGAGGAGGCGGACGCCGGGGAGAGCGAGAAAGAGAACGTCCCCTCCGCTTTCCCTTCCGAAGCATTGGCGGAGGCATCCTGGGACTTTACGAAATTGTGCTTGCCGTCATAGTAATACAGCAGCACGTATTCGCCTTTCCCCCACTTGAGGACACGTCCGTCCAGGGTCGTCTTCCCCGCCTCTTCCTGCGGCATCGCCAGCATCGTCAGCGTTGTCCCGCATGCTTGCTGCCGGACGCCCTGCAGACGTTCTTTCGTACAGGAACAAACGGCCAGCAATGCCATGGCCGCGATAGCAAAAATACTTTTATTCATAGCCCATTCGTCATTTGGGCAAAAGTTACGAAAAAAAATCCGGGATTCCAAACGGCAGGGAGCGGACAGCCACACGGAAGGCTGCCGCCCGGCCGGTTTGTACGCCTCTGTCTTCCGGGAAACGACTGCCCGCCCCGGGAGCGTCCGGCAGGGGAAATCTTGACAAAATGCAAACGGCTTCTTATATTTGCGCCATGGAAAACAAAGAGGAGACCTGGTTTTTCATCATCAACCCCCGGGCGGGTTCCGGCAAGACGCTCTCCCGGTGGCGCCCGGCAGAGAGGCAACTCCGGCAGGAGGGCATTCCGTTCACCACAG
>JAGAFI010000074.1 GCA_017612675.1 Bacteroidales bacterium | reverse complement strand
GAAATCGAGTTTGCCGCCCGGTATGACAAGGCGAAGAAAATCTGCATCACCGGTTCCAACGGCAAGACGACGACGACCTCGCTCATCTACCACCTGCTGCGGGAGGCCGGGCTGAACGCCGGGCTCGGCGGCAACATCGGCAAGAGTTACGCCTTGCAGGTGGCAACCGAAGAGCATGATTATTATGTGCTGGAAATCAGTAGCTTCCAGCTGGACGACTGCTATGATTTCCGCCCGGATATCGCCATTATCACCAACATCACCCCGGACCACCTGGACCGGTATGACCACAAAATGGAAAACTATGTGAACGCGAAATTCCGCATCACCCGGAACCTGCGTCCCGAAGACTGCTTCATTTTTGACTCCGATGACGCCATCACCATCGGGCACCTGAGCCGGATTGTCCTGCAGGCCAAGATGCTTCCTTTCTCGCAGGAAAAGGAAGTGGCGCAAGGCGCGTTCCTCGACGGAGAAAAAATCGTCATGCGCTATGGAGGGGACGAAAGCGAAATCTATCTCCGCGAGCTGGCGCTCGGCGGGCGGCACAATGTGTACAATTCCATGGCTGCCGCCCTCGCCGCCAAGGCAAGCGGCATCGACAACCAGACCATCCGCGCTTCCCTGAAAAGCTTCGCGCCCATCGAACACCGGCTGGAACCGGTGCTGACTGTCGGCGGGGTCCTGTATGTCAACGATTCGAAAGCGACGAATGTCGATGCTGCGTGGTATGCCCTGGAATGTCAGACGAAACCCGTGGTCTGGATTGTCGGCGGGACGGACAAGGGCAACGATTACGGCGTTCTGGAGGAGCTGGTGCGCGAAAAGGTGAAGGCCATTGTCTGCCTGGGCGTGGACAATGCCAAGATTCACGCCGCATTCGAGCGTGTCGTCGGCGCTTCCCGGATGGCCGATGCCCGCTCCGCCCGGGAAGCGGTGCAGGCCGCTGCCGCATTTGCCGGGCCGGGGGATGTCGTGCTGCTCAGCCCCTGCTGTGCCAGTTTCGATCTTTTCCGGAATTATGAAGACCGCGGACGGCAGTTCAAGGAAGCTGTCCGGAAACTGTAGCGCACAGCCATGGCCGGAAAGAAAAAAAATACCGTTTGGAATTTCTTCGACAGGATGGAAGGGGACAAGGTGGTGTGGATGATTGCCTTGCTGCTGATTCTGGTTTCCATCGTGTGCATCTTTTCCTCCACCTCCCGCCTGCTGGACGCCAAGCTTGGGGAAACGCGGGTGGACATGGTGCGCAGCCAGTTGATTACCGTAGCTGCGGGCCTTGCCGTCATCATCCTGTGCTACAACATCCGGAGCATCAAGTTTTTCCGTGCCTTGTCCAAATACGGGTTCCTCGTTTGTCTGCTGCTGCTGGTGGTGTTGGACCTGCACGTGCAAATCAAGGACGGACACTTGCTGTTCCTGAAGGCGGCGGTGGATAATCCCGATTTCGGGGCCGCTTCCGTCAACCATGCCTGGCGTGTCATCAAATGCAAGGGCTTGCAGATACACGTGTTTGAAATGGTCAAGGTGGCGATGGTCCTGTATCTGGCCTGGGCCATGGATGCCTATAAGAAAAAAGAGTTGAAAAGCCGTCTGCAGCCGGTCTGGCAGCGGATACTATACATTTATACCCCTTTCCTGCTGACTTTCCTGCTGGTGTTGCCGGGCAGCAACGGAAGCGCCCTGCTGGGGGGTGGCATCATGTTCTTCATCATCCTGCTGGGCGGGGGCAGTCTCCGGGAAATGGCCATCCTGCTGGCGGCGGGCGCCGTGTTGCTGCTTTCCTGCTGGGGCATCTATGAAATCAGCGGCCACAAGGGAATGGAGCGGATTGGCACGGGTATCAGCCGTATCTTCAACAAGACGGACCACGAAGGGATTTTCCTCAGCGACACCACTTCCCGGGATAGGAGGCAGAAGGCCCTCGACCTGCTGCGGCAGCCCTATGGGGCGAAAATTGCCGTCCATGAGGGCGGGCTGGTGGGCAAGGGCCCCGGACAGAGCACCCAGCGCTACCTGGTGCCGGACATGTCGGAAGACTATATGTACAGTTTCATCGTCGAAGAGTACGGCCTGCTGGGCGGCATCCTGGTCATCTTCCTCTATGTGTCCCTGCTTGCCCGTAGTTCCATCATTGTCCGGAACTGCAAGGAAGACCGTTATGCCAAACTGACCGTGGCGGGGCTCAGCCTGCTCATCACCGTGCAGGCGTTCCTGCATCTTTTCGTCAATGCCGACATCGGCCCGACGACCGGGCAGAC
Source organism: Bacteroidales bacterium (assembly GCA_017612675.1). GTDB lineage: Bacteria > Bacteroidota > Bacteroidia > Bacteroidales > UBA932 > Cryptobacteroides. Next base: position 1,124 of record JAGAFI010000074.1, on the reverse strand, counting down.
GCTGCCGCTCATCAGCCACGGGCGGAGCGCTTTCCTGTGTTTCAGCCTGGCTTTCGGAATCATCCTGTCTTTCAGCCGGACGGCTGCCCGGAAGATGGCGCTGGAACAGAAGAACGCACAGCCTATCGTCCAGGCATCAGCCGGAACGTCTCCCAAGACGCCGGCAGCCGGTGAAGAAATGAAAAATGCCATTTACGACTATGACATACAGGAAACTGCGGGTAATCATTAGCGGCGGCGGTACCGGCGGGCATATTTTCCCCGCCGTCGCCATTGCGGACCGTCTGCGGGAAGTGAATCCCGGGACGGAAATCCTCTTTGTCGGCGCCGAGGGGCGGATGGAGATGGAAAAAGTCCCCGCGGCGGGTTATGCCATCGAGGGGCTGCCGGTCGCCGGCCTCCAGCGCAAGCTCCTGCATCCCGCCAACCTCGCCCTGCCGGTGAAACTGTGCAGGAGCCTGCACCGCGCCGGGCGGATTATCAAGGATTTCCGGCCGGATGTCGTCATCGGGGTCGGGGGCTATGCCAGCGCTCCGGTGCTGTGGAAAGCCACCGGGAAAGGCATTCCGGCCCTCATTCAGGAGCAGAACGGTTTTGCCGGGCTGACCAACAAACTGCTGGGCCGCCGGGTCGGAAAAGTCTGTGTGGCGTACGAGGGGATGGAACGTTTCTTTCCCGCCGGGAAAATCGTCCTGACAGGCAATCCCATCCGCAGCTGTATCCATCCCTATACGGAGGAGGAACGGCAGGCGGGTTTGGCTTATTACGGCCTGGATGCGGCCAGAAAGCACCTGCTGGTGCTCGGCGGCAGCTTGGGCAGCGGTACCTTGAACCGTGCGATGCAGGAATGGGTGGCTGCCGGCTGTCCGGGCGGCGAAGGCGTGGAGGTGCTGTGGCAGTGCGGCCGTTACTACAAGGCCGGGGTGGACGCATTCATGGCCGGACATCCCTGTGAAAATGTCCGCCATACGGATTTCATCGGGCGGATGGACTGGGCCTATGCCGCGGCGGACGTCGTCATCAGCCGTTCCGGGGCGTTGAGCGTATCGGAAATCTGCGCCGCGCACAAAGCCGCCATTTTTGTTCCTTCCCCCAACGTGGCGGAAGACCACCAGACCCACAAT
>JAGAFI010000073.1 GCA_017612675.1 Bacteroidales bacterium | reverse complement strand
AGGAGTTTTTCAAACCATTGTCCGGGATATATTGCACCGGATTCCTCGGAGGCCCGGTTGTGCGCGGATAAGAAGCCGGGGAGACCTTCCTCCCGGCACAGGCCCCGTCAAAGCGCCAGGCCCCGGGGCCGGAGGGGAACAGGACACCCCGCCAGGCAGCTGGCGGAAAGTGGAACGAAGATTGCAAAAAATGCACTATCTTTGTTTTTTATGAGGCAATACGTCTATAACCCGGAATCCCTCCGCTACGAAGAGCGCAAGCGCCCCAAGTGGCTGCAATACGGCGCACGTGCGCTGTTTGCCGCCGCTGCCGCCGCATCGGTGGCGCTGTTGCTGTGGGTATATCTGGACGTATGGAAACTCGAATTGCCCAAAACCCTGGCCCTGAAACGACAGAACGAGCTATGGCGTTCCCGCATCGAATTGCTGGAACGGCAGGCGGACGATTATGAAACGGTCATCCGCAGCATCGAGGAACGGGACGATGCGGTGTACCGGCTGATTTTCGGCCTGGACGCCATTCCCGACAACGTAAAATACGCCGGCTTCGGCAACCGGGCCCGCTATGCCCCGCTCGAGGGTGCCGCGGAGCCGTTGCGCCGGATGGTGCAACGGATGGACGTCCTGACACGCCGGGTATATGTCCAGAGCAAGGCCCTCGACGAGGTGGCGATGGTGGCCCGACAGGCAGGGGACATGGTATCGTGTGTACCGGCCATTCCCCCCATCGCGCCCATCCCCGGCACCTATCACATTTCCAGCTATTTCGGTTTCCGGGCAGACCCGATTTACGGCCGGACGGCTTTTCACGAGGGCGTGGATTTCGCGTCCGACACCGGCAATCCCGTTTACGCCACGGGAGACGCCACGGTGGAAAAGGTGCAGTTCCGATATACGGGCTACGGAAACGAAGTGGTGCTCGATCACGGCTACGGCTACAAGACCCGCTATGCACATTTGAGCACGATACAGGTCGGAAGCGGGCAGAAAATCCTGCGCGGACAGAAAATCGGCGAGGTGGGGCGCTCCGGCAAATCCACGGGGCCGCATCTCCACTATGAAGTAATATACAAGGGAAACCGGGTGAATCCGATGTCCTTCCTCGACATGAAGATGCCGGTATCCGAATACCAGGCGATGGTCCAAAAGCGTTCAGAAGAAGACAACGCCGGCGCACCCGCCTCCACCGCCGCACTGGCGGAACGGAGCCGGAAACTGGGAGCAAACGGAAAAAATGGGAAACCGTAACTACGAATTCGACCCGCGGAGTTTCCGTTTCCGCAAGACCGGACTCCGCCTGCGGCACGCGCTGGGACTCGTGGCGTTCTACCTGCTGTCCGTCCTCGTGCTGACGCTGCTCGTATATGGCCTGTTCGCCCTTTTCTTCAACACGGATACGGAACGCCGCCTGAAACAGGAAAATGCCCGCTATGCGGCGATGTACGGGGAACTCAAGGAACGGGAAGCCCTGCTCGCAGACGCGACGGCCCTCATCAGACAGAAAGACAACGACATATACCAGAATCTCTTCCACGCCCCGGCCCCGAGCATCGGACCGGCCTCCCCGGAAGAACTGCTGTTTTCGAGCGATACCGTGCCCGATACGCATCTGGTGGGGCACACAGCCGGAAAAGCGTCCCGCCTGCTGGAAGATGCCGCCCAAATCGACGAAGATTTCGACGAGATTTTCCGTCTGCTGGCAGAAGGCGGCCCCCTGCCCCCGATGACCATTCCCGTCCGGGGGGTCGGCTACACCCAGATGGGCGCGGGCCCCGGACCCAGAATCAACCCGTTCTACAAAGCGACCCTGCCCCACGCGGGCCTGGATTTCATCGCCGCACCGGGCGCCGACGTCTATGCGCCTGCCGCGGGATGGGTCATCGACGTCCATCACTCCGGCCGGGGGCAGGGCAACCTGGTCCGCCTGCAGCACGACGGAGGTTTCGAAACGGTTTACGCCCACCTGTCCGCCATCAGCGTGTCACGGGGACAATATGTTTCCCGCGGCAGGAAAATCGGCGAAGTGGGCATGTCCGGCAACGCATTCGCCCCCCATCTGCACTACGAACTGTACCGGGGCGGACGGTTGCAGAATCCGGTCCACTATTTCTTCGCATCGGTGGACGAGCAAGAATACAGCAACATGCTTTACATGGTAGCAAACACCGAACAATCAATGGATTGACGATATGGAAAAACTGTTTTACCCAATTGGAGAAGTGGCGGGAATGCTCGGGGAGTCCATCTCCCTAGTCCGTTTCTGGGCAAATGCTTTCCCGCAATATGTCAAGCCCCGGCGGAACGCAAAAGGCAACCGCCTGTTCACCGCTTCCGACGTGGAAGCCCTCCGGCAAATCCACCTGCTGGTCAAGGAACGCGGACTGACGCTGGACGGCGCAGCCAAAGCCATGGCCGCAGACCGTGCCGGGCTGCAAAAAAGGGTCAAGGCACTGGAGCATCTCAAGGCCATCCGGGCGCAACTCCGCGAAATCAAGAAGATGTACTGAAGAAAATTTCATGTTTTTGCCGGACAAGGAAAATTATATATCTTTGTAAGTTCTAAAAACCGTTTTGAAAGACAATATGGCAAGCACCAAGAAGACCAAGAAAAACGAAACCCCGATTGATGAACGGGAAACTTTCGTATCCCTGCAGAAGACTTTCGCCGATTCGGAGGCCAGCACGCAGGAAAAGCTCAATACCCTTTACCAGCTCCAGCAGGCGGACAACGCCATTGACAAACTGGTGCAACTCCGGGGAGAACTTCCCGGGGAAGTGGCCGAACTGGAAGGCGAGATTGCCGCGTTGACGGCCAGGCAGGAGAAACACGAGCAGACCATCGCCGCCCTGCGGACTTCCATCGACATGAACAAGCAGCGCATCGTCGAATACGACGAAGCCATCGCCAGATACCAGGGCCAGCTGGAGAACATTTCCAACAGCCGCGAATACGATTCCATCAACAAGGAAATCGAAAACGCGGTATTGGAGCACCAGATTGCCGAGAAAAACATCAGCGAAGCGCTCGAAGCCATCGACGCCCGCAAGGCCGACATCGCCAACCTGCAGGACAAGATTGTCATCAAGCAGGAAGACCTCGCCATCAAGAACGAAGAGCTCAAGACCATCGTGGCCTCCACGGCGGAAGAAGAGGGTGTGCTGACCGAAAAACGCGCAAGCCTCGCCGCCAAACTCGACGAAGGGACCCTCAGCGCCTATGACCGCGTCCGCAACCACGGCCACAACCACCTGGCTGTCGTGACCGTTTACAACGGGGATTCCTGTGGCGGCTGCTTCAACATGATTACCCCCCAGCGCCTGATTGACATCGCGTCCGGCAAAAAGCTCATCATCTGCGAGCACTGCGGACGCATCATCGTGTCTGCCTGACAGATACGGACATGGCTGAACGAAAGACCGGCGCCTCCCGCAAGAAAGACGCCCCCAACCTCGAAGACATAGGCCTGGAAATCGGCAACAAGCCGCCCCAGGCCCTCGATGTCGAAGAGGCCGTACTGGGCGCAATGCTCCTTGAGCCCACCTGTGTGGACCAGGCGATGGAGGAGTTGAATGCTCCGTGTTTCTACGACCCCCGGCACCAGATGATTTTCCAGGCGATGTCTTCGTTGGTGACGGAGCATCTCCCCGTGGACATCGTGACCGTCGTGGACCGGCTCAAGCGCGACGGCAACCTGGAAGCCGTCGGCGGTGCCGTCGTCCTTTCCGGGCTTTCGGAAAAAGTGGGCTCTGCCGCCCATATGGAGTATTATGTCCGCATCCTGAAGCAAAAGACCATCCAGCGTGACCTCATCACGGCCTCCCACGAAATCCTGCGGGACGCCTTCGACGAGTCCATCAAGGTGGACGATCTCATCGACAAGGCCCAGACACGGGTCTATGACGCCATCCGGAGCAACGTCAAGAAAGAGGTACAGGGCATCGGGGACATCATCAACACCGCCCTTGCCGACATCCAGGACATGCAGACCAGCGAAGGCCTGAGCGGCGTCCCGTCCGGCTATGTGAGCATAGACCGCATCACGATGGGCTGGCAGCCGTCCGACCTCATCATCCTGGCCGCCCGCCCGTCCGTCGGTAAAACGGCATTTGCCCTGAACATCGCCCGCAATGCCGCCGTGGACCACCACATGCCGGTCGCCGTCTTTTCCTTGGAAATGTCCGCCATCCAGCTGGCCAAACGCTTGATGACCAGCGAATCGGGACTGAGCGCAGACAAAATCAAAGGCGGGCTGAAACTGGAGCCGCACGAATGGACGCAGTTGGAATACAAGCTCAAAGGCCTGGCCAAAGCACCCCTTTATATCGATGACACGCCGAGCATCCCGGTGATGGAATTCCGCACGAAAGCCAAGAACCTCGTCAAGAACAAGAACGTGCGCCTGATTGTGGTGGACTATCTGCAACTCATGCAGGGCCCGCCGGAACTGCGCGGCATGCGCGAACAGGAAGTGGCGGCCATTTCCCGCACCCTCAAGGCAACAGCCAAGGAACTCAACATTCCCATCATCGCCCTTTCGCAGCTTTCCCGCCAGGCGGTGACCCGTGCCGGCAGCGCGGGGAAACCCCTGCTCAGCGACCTGCGTGAGTCCGGGTCCATCGAACAGGATGCAGACATGGTGCTCTTCATCCACCGCCCCGACTACGTAGGGCTCAGCGACAACATGGCAGACCGGGAAAAAACGCAGGTCATCATCGCAAAACACCGCAACGGCGAAACGAAAGACATCGACATGGTCTTCAAAAGCGAGCAAATCCGTTTCTATGAAATGGATGATGCACTGGACAGACAGGCCCTCGCGGGGATGGCGAAAGGCTCCCGGATGAATGACGAAGACAGCGGAGCGGCAGCATTCAGCAGCGGTTTCGACCCTTATGCGGGGTCGGCAGAGTTCATGTAGGAGATGCGGGAAGAAGAGATATCGCACAGCGGCGTCATCGTGGAAATAACCCCGGAACGCACGGTCGTGGAAATCGTTTCCGAATCCGCGTGCGCGTCCTGCCATGCCCGGGGTGCCTGCGGAGCTTCCGGGTCCGGGCGTCGCCTCGTAGAAGTACCCACGGACCTTGTCGCCGCCCGGCAGGTCGGGGACGAAGTGCAGGTGAACCTGAAAAAAACCATGGGTTACAAAGCCGTCTGGGTGGGCTACGGCATCCCGCTCGCCGTATTGCTCACCACACTCTTCACCCTGCGGGGATGCGGCATCGAGGAACTGTATTGCGGCCTGTCGGCCATCGGCGCCGTCTTGTTGTATTATGGGCTTGTTTTCCTGTTTCGGAACAGGCTTCGGAATGAATATACATTTTATATCAAATGAACAGCTTGATTTGGACAGTCATCATCCTGACCGTGCTCGGCTGCATATTGGCGCTGGTGCTGTCCCTTGTGGCACGGCGTTTCCACGTGGTGGAAGACCCGCGCATCGACGCCATCGAGAAAGCCCTGCCCGGGGCCAACTGCGGCGGTTGCGGATTTGCCGGCTGCCGCGCATTTTCGGATGCGGCGGTAAAAGCCGGAAACCTTGACGGACGCTACTGCCCCGTGGGAGGAACGCCCGTGATGCGGGAAGTGGCGGCCATCCTCGGCGTGCAAACGGAGGAAAAGGCCCCGCAGGTAGCCGTCGTGCGGTGCAACGGCAGCTTTGCCAACCGCCCCCGGGTCAATGATTACGACGGACTGAAAAGCTGCAAGGTCAAGGCAGCCCTGTACGCCGGGGACACCCACTGTCCTTTCGGATGCGTGGGATGCGGCGACTGCGTGGCAGCCTGTGCCTTCGGCGCCTTGTCCCTCAACGCGGAAACCGGCCTTCCCGTCGTGGACGAACAGAAATGTACGGCTTGCGGCAAATGTGTGCAGGCCTGTCCCAAGCACGTGATGGAACTGCGGAACAAAGGGCCCCGCGGCCTGCGCGTCTTCGTGTCCTGCATCAACAAGGACAAGGGCGCCGTGGCCCGGAAAGCCTGTGCAGCCGCCTGCATCGGCTGCGGCAAATGCGCCAAGGTTTGTGCCCACGAGGCCATCACCGTACAGGACAATGTGGCCTATATTGATTTCACGAAGTGCCGGCTTTGCAAGAAATGTGTGGCGGAATGTCCCACGGGAGCCATCCACGCCGTCAATTTCCCGGTCTTGCCCAAAAAGGAAGAGGAGAAAAAAGATGAGTAGGAAACTGACTTTTTCGATGGGCGGCGTCCACCCGGACGACAGCAAGTTTGCCCGGGAATCCCGGATTGAAGTACTGGGGGTTCCGCAGAAAGTCTTCGTATCGATGTCCCAGCATCTCGGCGCGCCCGCCAAGCCGGTCGTGGCCGTGGGAGATTTCGTCAAGACGGGACAGCTGCTTGCCGAGCCGGGCGGTTTCATCTCCGCCTGCATCCATTCCCCGGTGTCCGGGACAGTCAAGAGCGTCGCACCGCGCAAGGATTTGGCCGGCAACATGGCCATGCATGTTGAAATAGAAGTGCTGGGAGACCTGTGGGAGGATTCCATCGACCTCAGCACGAAATTGATAAAGGACATTCCGGAAGACCGGGAAGCCATCCTGCAAAAAATCAAGGACGGCGGCGTAGTCGGTCTCGGCGGCGCCACGTTCCCCACGCATGTCAAGCTCAATCCGCCGCCGGGTAAGACAGCGGAGTGCCTGATTATCAACGGGGCGGAATGTGAACCCTTCCTGACGAGCGATTACCGGATGATGCTGGAACACCCGCAGGAGATTGTCGTCGGCGCGGCCATCATGCAGAAAGTGCTGCACGCCTGTCCCTGTGTCATCGCCATCGAAGAGAACAAACCCGAAGCCATTGCGGCCATGCAGAAAGCCGTCGCGGACCTGGCCTATCCGGACATCCGGGTCGCCGTACTCCGCAAACGCTATCCGCAGGGCGGCGAAAAACAACTCATCGACGCCGTGATGCACCGGCAGATTCCCTCCGGAGGCCTGCCCGTCGATGTGGGGGCGGTGGTGCAGAACATCATGACCGCCTTTGCCGTCTATGAGGCCGTACAGAAGAACAAGCCGCTCATCAGCAACGTCCTGACAGTCACCGGAGACGGTGTACCCGCCAATATGCAGCACAATTACCTGTTCCGCATCGGCGTACCGTTCTCGTATATCATCGAACAGGCCGGCGGCGTGCCGGAGAACACCGCGAAGATTGTCAGCGGCGGCCCGATGATGGGCAAGGCCTTCGCCAACCTGGAGGCCACGACCGTCAAAGGCTCTTCCGCCGTCCTGTACCTGTCCGCAGAACGGACCCGCCGCAAAGCGGAAGGCCCCTGCATCCGCTGCGGACGGTGCGCGGACGCCTGTCCGATGGGGCTGGAGCCGTTCCTGCTGAACCGGCTCGCCAAAGCCGGGGACACGCAGGAACTGGAAAATGCCGCCGTGCAGGACTGCATCGAGTGTGGTTGCTGCCTGTATTCCTGCCCCGCCCAGATTCCCCTGCTGGACCGCATCCGCCCGGCCAAGGCGCAGGTGCTGGGCATCATCAAATCCCGAAACGTAAAGAAATGACCGACAGATACCTTGTTTCGCCTTCGCCCCATATCCACGCGAAGGCATCGACGGACAGCCTGATGCGGGACGTGCTCATCGCCCTGCTCCCGGTCACCGTCGCCGCCATCCTTTTCTACGGCTGGTCCGAACTGCTGGTGCTGGGCGTCAGCCTGCTGTCCTGCGCCCTGCTGGAATGGGCGATTGCCAAATGGATGATGCACGATGTACGCATCGCCAACGTCCCCTCCGCCCTGGTGACGGGGCTGCTGCTGGCTCTGAACCTGCCCGCAACGGCGCCCTGGTGGGTGGTGTTCGCAGGGGCCGTGTTCGCCATCGGCATTACCAAGATGTCTTTCGGCGGACTGGGCCAGAACATTTTCAATCCCGCCATCGCCGCACGCGTATTCCTGCTGGTCTCTTTCCCGAAACAGATGACGGTCTGGGCCGCCCCCAACGGTTTCCTGCCCGTAACGGACGCCATTTCCGGCGCAACCCTGCTGGGCAAATACAACGAGGGAGGCATGGAAGCCCTGCGGGCGTTGGGCTATCCGGGCAACCACGCCCTGTTCTTCGACATGGGCGGCTCGGTGGGTGAAATTTCGGCAGGCCTGCTCCTGCTCGGGTTTGCCTACCTGCTGCTCCGCAAAGTGGTCAAGCCCTGGATTCCCCTGTCCATTTTCGCCACGATTGCACTCATTTCCGGCATCTTCCACGGGGTGGCGCCGGACACTTACACCGGGCCGGTGCTGAACCTGCTCGCAGGCGGCGTCATCCTGGGCGCCTGCTTCATGGCCACGGATTATGTCACGTCCCCGATGTCCGCATGGGGCGGGGTGATCTATGGTGCCGGCATCGGATTCATCGTGATGATGATTCGCTATTTCGGCTCCTATCCCGAAGGCATGTCCTTCGCCATTTTAATCATGAACTGCTTCGTCCCGCTCATCGACCGGGCGTTTCACCAGAAAAAATACGGGAGGGGATGATGGCCGCACAATCGAATTTGAAGAACATGGTACTATGCCTGACGGCGGTCTGTTTCGTATGCGCCGCCGTGCTGGCAGCCACGTACGCCGTGACGCAGGAACCGATTGCCCGGACGGCACAGCATACGCTGCAGCAGTCCCTTGCGGAAGTCTTGCCGCAGGATACGGAAATCGACGTGCAGGAACAGACCCTGCTGCTGGACGGCACATCCTACAGTTATTACGCCTGCACACAGGACGGTCGGGTGCAGGGTTGGGCCATCCGCTCCGTCACCGCCGGATTCGGCGGACCGCTGACGCTGCTGGTAGGTGTGCGGGCGGACGGAACGGTACACGCCGCCAAGGTACTGTCCCATTCGGAAACGCCGGGACTGGGTGCCAAATGCAAGGAAGACCGCACATTCACCGGCCAATTCAAGTCGTTTGACCCGCGCACGCGCAAACTCGCCGTGCGCAAGGACGGGGGCGACATCGACGCCATCACCGCATCCACCATCACATCCCGCGCCTATACGCTGGCAGTGGCGAATGCCGTCAAAGTAGCCGCGGCATTACAAGATGGAACAAGAGAGGAGGACCCGCAAAATGAGTAAATGGTCATTGATTACCAAAGGATTCATCAAGGAGAATCCGACTTTCGTGCTGGTGCTCGGCATGTGTCCGACGCTGGCGGTCACCACGTCTGCCATGAACGGGCTGGAAATGGGACTGGCGACGATGTTCGTGCTGCTGCTCAGCAACATTGTCATCTCCCTGATTTCCCCCATCGTGCCGGACAAGGTACACATCCCCGGGTATATCGTGGTCATTGCGACCTTCGTGACGGTCTTGCAACTGCTGATGCAGGCCTTCGTGCCTGCCGTCTATGAGGAACTGGGCCTGTTCATTCCGCTGATTGTGGTGAACTGCATCGTGCTGGGACGCGCGGAAGCGTTTGCCGGCAGCCACGGTGCGGGAGAATCCGCCCTGGACGGCATCGGCATCGGCCTGGGCTTCACCGTGTCCCTGACCCTCATCGGCATCGTGCGCGAGGCGCTGGGCAGCGGGGCCGTTTTCGGCTGGAAATTCATCAGCGGAGACGGCATCCTCGCGTTCATCATGGCGCCGGGCGCATTCCTCGTACTCGGCTACCTGATGGTCCTGTTCAACAAACTGGCAAAGAAATAAGGGCGTATGGAATACTTTCTGATTATTGTCTCGGCGATTTTCGTCAATAATATCGTACTGGCCCAGTTTCTGGGCATCTGCCCGTTTCTCGGAGTATCCAACCGGCTTTCCACTGCGGTGGGGATGTCGGGTGCCGTCTGCTTCGTGATTACGCTTGCCACGGTGGTCACATTCCTCATCAACCATTACCTGCTGGTCCCGCTCAATCTGACGTTCCTGCAGACGATTTCATTCATCCTCGTCATCGCCGCCCTGGTACAGATGGTAGAAATCGTCCTCAAGAAGGCCGCGCCGGCCCTGTATCAGGCCCTGGGTATCTTCCTGCCCCTGATTACCACCAACTGCGCCGTACTCGGCGTCGCCATCACGGTGGTTTCCAAGGAATTCGCCTTCGGCGGAGCGGCGTCCCACCTGATGAACCTGGGCGAAGCGACGGTCTATGCACTTGCCACGTCGCTCGGCTACGCCCTCGCGATGATTCTCTTTGCCGGCATCCGGGAACACCTCGCCCAGAGCGATGTCCCCAAGCCCTTCAAGGGCCTTCCCATCGCCCTGATTACCGTCGGCATCATGGCCATGGCCTTCCTCGGCTTCTCCGGTATCGTGTAGCCGGGGGCGAAGGGTGGATTTCTTCCGGGAAAAATGCTACATTTGCCACAAATGGACAAGATAGAACAAGCTTTGTTGCGGACGACCGACACCAAGCGGTTGCTTCTCGGTTCCGGCGTGCTGGAAAAAGTGCCGGCGATGTTTGCAGACCTTTTTGCCGGGCAGACGGCGCTGGTGGTGGCCGACGCCCATACCTGGCGCATTGCCGGAGAACGGATTGACACCCTGCTGCGGGCCGCCGGGATTCCGGTGGAAACACCGTTCATCTTCACTGACCCGGATTTGTATGCCGAATGGGGCTATCTGGAGGAATTGGAAGTGCGTCTGCGCGACACGCCCGCCATCCCCGTCGCCGTGGGTTCCGGGGTAATCAATGACCTGACCAAACTCGCCTCCGGCCATCTCGGACGGAAATACATGGTCGTAGGTACCGCCGCCTCGATGGACGGCTACACGGCCTATGGGGCTTCGATAACCTTTGAAGGAAACAAGCAGACTTTCAGCTGTCCCGCTCCCTATGGAATGGTACTGGACGGGAATATCGCTGCAAAAGCGCCCGCCGGGATGTCCGCATCCGGGTATGCCGACCTGATTGCCAAAGTGCCTGCCGCGGCAGACTGGATGCTTGCCGATGCTGTCGCGGCGGAAAAAATCGATTCCTTCTCCTATGCCCTGGTCCAGGACGGGCTGAAAGAAACGCTGGCCGCCCCGGACAGAATTGCCGCCGGAGACAGCGCTGCCACGGCCAAGCTGGCGGAAGGGCTCATTATGAGCGGCTTTGCGATGCAGGCGCTCCAGTCGAGCCGCCCCGCATCCGGACTGGAGCACCAGTTCAGCCACTACTGGGACATGGACAATCTCTGCTACCGGGGCAAACATGTCTCGCACGGCTTCAAAGTGGGCATCGGCACGCTGGTTTCGACGGCCTGTCTGGAATTCCTGCTGGAAACGGACCTGCCCGCCATCGATGCACAGGCATGTGCCGCCGCATGGCCCACGCTTCCGCAACTGGAAACGCGCATCCGCGCGTTGTTTGCCGGAAAAAGCGGGCATCTGTCCCGCGCCTTGGTGGAAACACGGGACAAATATGTGGATGCGGAAGGCGTTTTCCGCCAGATTCGGGATTTGCAGGCCGCATGGCCCGGGTTGAAAGCCCGTATCCGGGCACAACTGTATCCCTTCGACGAACTGAAAGAAAAACTGCGGGCAGTCGGGGCACCGTATGAGCCGGAAATGATTGGGGTCAGCCGGGAACGCCTGCGCGACACATTCCGCCGGATTCCCTATATGCGGAGCCGCTTTACCTGCATCGATGTCCTGCAACGCTGCGGCCTGCTGGAGGAAATGGAACACCGCCTGTTCGGCCCCGGCGGCCACTGGGAAGTGTAACGCTATGCCTTGGCGGAAAACCGCCGCCACTTGTCCAGCAGCGCTTCCATGTCCGCCGGCAACGGGGAACTGAATTGCAGCCACGTCCGGCTGCGGGGATGGGAAAACCCCAGCGTCTGGGCATGAAGGGCCTGGCGCGGGCAGATTTCAAAACAATTCTGGATAAACTGCCGGTATTTGGCTTAGATGGTAGCGCTGCGGATGGCAGTGCCGCCATAGCGCTCGTCTCCGAAAATCGGATGCCCGATATGGCTCATGTGTACCCGTATCTGGTGGGTACGACCGGTCTCCAACCTGCATCCGACAAGGGTAACGAAGCCGAAGCGCTCCAGTACCTGCCAATGCGTCACGGCATGCTTCCCCACTTCCGGGTCACCGCTCACCTTGAAACGGAGGCGGTCGGAGGGGTCCCGGATGAGATTTCCGTCCACCGTGCCCGTATCTTCCTGCACATCACCCCATACAATCGCCACATACCGGCGGTCGATGCTGTGTTCAAAGAACTGACGGGCAAGATTCAGCTGTGACGCGTCATTCTTCGCCACCGCAAGCAGCCCGCTGGTGTCCTTGTCGATGCGGTGCACGAGGATGCCCATCCGCTCGTCTTCCCCGTCCGGCCCCTGCGACAGCCCCAGATGGAAGGCCAGGGCATTGATGAGCGTGCCTTCGAAATGGCCGTGCCCCGGATGCACCACCATCCCGGCGGGCTTGTTCACGACCAGCACGTCATCATCTTCATAGACAATATCCAGGGGAATATCCTGCGGCAGGATTTCTACGCCCCGGCGGCGGTACGGCATCACAAAGCGGATGGTTTCGCCCGGACGCACGAGGTAATTCGCCTTCACGGCCTTTTCGCCGACATGCACATAGCCTTCCTTGATGGCGCACTGGATGCGGTGCCGGGAAGTGCGTTCCAAGTGCTGCGACATATATTTGTCTATCCGCACAGGCGCCTGTCCGGGGTCCACTTCCATGCGAAAATGCTCGAACATGCCCTGTTCTTCATCTTCCGGCAGCAGGGCGTCCAGAAATTCTTCCGTCATGGCGCGGTATGCATGCTCCCGTTTTCCAGCCACAGGGTGACGCCGGTCCCCATCAGGACTTGCTGGCCGGAAGCGGGCTGCTGGGAAGTCACGACCGCCGCGAGGGTATCCGCATAACTGCGGACGTCACCGCCGAAACGGGCAGCGGAAAGGTTCAGGGAATTCTCGTGGAGCATGTCCACGGCGGAGAGATATTTGCAGCCGACAAGATTCGGGATATAGGTCAGGCTCTCCGTGCTGTTCAGCCCGAGGGTCAGGTCGATGCGGGAGCCGTCCGCCACTTCGCTGCCCGGACGGATGTCCCGGCCGCAGCAGGTCTGCCGCAACACCTGGTTCGTCGCGATGTCGCTGACATAGGTCAGGCGTCCGAGGACCAGCCCCTTGGCCGACAGTTCCGATCTGGCCGCCCGGATGGACGTGCCCACCAGATTCGGCATTTTGACCTTGCGGGGCGTAACCGCCGTAATGGTCAGCGCCACTTTCCGGCCCCGCTTCACTTGCGCCCCGGCCTCCGGCAACTGGTTCAGCACCACACCTTTCGGCATACGTTGGCGGTAGATGGAATCCATGACGTACACCTGCACGCCGGCAGAAGAGGCCGTACTGCGGGCGAGGGGCAGGGAAAGGTTCCGAAAATCCGGAACGGTAATCTCCCGGTTATGCTGGGTACGGATATGCAGGAAAATATTGGCGGCAAGGATAATACCCGCCACGAAGCACACGCCCAGCAGCAGGTTTCTGACCATCCGGTTGCGAAGCAGGGATTCTTTCATCAGACGAAAATTTCACAAAGGCCCTTGCCGACCAGCAAAAGCCCGAACAGGACGACGGCGGCACCGGCCACAATGGTAACCCAATGCAGGTGATTGGACTTGATGGCCGCACGCAGTTTGTCGGACAGATAGGCAAAAGACAGCCACCACAACAAGGCCCCGGCAAAGACAGAAAGCACCAGCAACCACATCGGACAGCGGGCGCTCTCGATATCCAGGCGGAAAACGGCCACCAATGCCAGCATGAAAGCCAGCGCGCCCGGGTTGAGCAGCGCACAGCCGGCTGCCTGGAACGCGCTGGAGAAATAATTGCCGCCCTCGGGCCGGGCATTCAAATCCAACGGGCGGCGCAGCATGGCGAAAACGCCTACGATGGCGATGACCAGCCCGCCGACAAGCATGATGACCCCCTCATTTGTCGCGATGAAATCCTGCACCCATCCCAAGGCAAACAGACTGACAAGGGCGAAAAACGTATCCGCAACCGCGGAGCCGATGCCGGCGGCAAAACCCGTCTGGCGACCATAGCAGAAAGTTTTCTGCATAACCAGCAAGGCCACGGGGCCCAGCGGCACGGATGCCACGACCCCGATCAACATCGCCTTTAAGATTTCAAACAGCATGTCCTTCCGTTTTCCGAACCAAACAACGTACCAGCAACAAAGCAGACAAAAGTACGAAAATAAGTGCAGAAATCCGCCCGGTCACGTCGCCCTGCCGCACAAAAAAAGTTTCGCCGTCATACAAAGCGGCTTCTCCGCAGAGGGAAGTCCGCGTCCACCACGGCGTCTGCGACAGGATATCCCCACGCCGGTCGATGAAACAGCTAATCCCCGTATTGCCACACCGGATGATGTCCCGGCGCGTTTCAATTGCACGTAAACGGCTGTAACTGAGGTGCTGCCGATAGCCCGGGGTATTCCCCCACCACGCATCGTTGGTGATGACCGCCAGCACCCGGGCGCCTTGCCGCACATATGCGGCACAATGCTCGGCATACACGGATTCATAACAGACGGCACAGCCCAGCGGCGTTCCGTCCGAAAGATGCAGGCAAGCCGGTGCATCCTGCCCGATGCAACGTCCCATCAGGGGCGGTTCCCATCCGAACACCCGGCAGAGCCAGCGCTCCACAGGGATGAAGAATCCCGGATACGGTGTCAGTTCCGTACCGACGACCAGTTTGCTCTTGTGATACACTTCCGCACGCCCGCCACCCGCCGTCATGACGGCGCTGTTGTGCGATTCCAGCCAGCCGGCCCCATAGGGCAAGGCCAGCAGGGAGGGTGCATGGCGCGCATTCGTATAGTGATAGGTCGTGGCGCCGAACAGCAGGTCCGTTTCCGGGCGGGAAGCCAGGAACTCCTGAAAACGGCAGAAAGTCGCGCTGGCGTGGAAATCCGGCAGCAGGATGTCGTGGCAGAATGTCTCCGGCGCCACCAGCAGGACGCCTCCCCCGGACGGGGCCTCCGCAAACTGGGACAGCAGAATGTCTGTCTGCTGCGCCTGCGAGAGGGTGGAGAATTTTTCGTAGGGGTTGAAATTGGGTTGGGCGACAATGGCCGGAAGCGTCTGCCCGGAAGCGGGCGCAGCCTGCCGGTACAGGATACCGGACAACACGAGGGGCCCGAGGACGGACAGCAACAGAGCAGACACCGCCGCGGTGCGCGCCTTGGCGTTCCAGGTCCGGAAACGTCCGTCAGACAAGGCGGAGAGCAGCCCGAAGAAGCCAAGATTGACCGCCCATACCCACAGCGAACCGCCCAGGACGCCCGTTATGCTATACCATTGGATGCTTTGCGTACTCTGCGCAAACGCATTGCCCAGCACCAGCCACGGCCAGGAAATCTGCGCGCCCGTACAATACCAGCGCTCCCACGCCAGCCACGCGGCAGCCAGAAAAATGTACGATACGACAGGGGGAAAACGGCGGCGGCTGAAGCGGAACAGTCCGAAAATCAGGGACATCTGCGCAGCATTGGCAAAAATGGCAAACAGGCCCCCGCCCACCGTCGCATGGCAGACCCAGAACGTAGTCAGGGCGTTCCACAACACGAAAGTGCCGTAATGCCACACCCAGAAATGCCGGACACCCGCACGGGCAGCCATCCGGTCAGCCAGCAGCAGGGGCAGGAACGCGACCAGCGCGACCACGCCTGCGTGCGGCAGCAGCCACGGCACGCTTAACAGCAGGGCGGAACCAAGACAGCACAGCGTCAGGGCCCTCTTTTTGACGGCGACCTCCATCCGAAATCCTCCGGCAGCCTATCGCATCGTCCTGGCTTCCTGCTTTTCCAGCAGTTCACGCAACAGCGCCGGCTCGTTGGTCGTGATGGCATCCACACCGAGTGCAACCATGTGCTGCATATCCTCTTTCCGGTCAACCGTCCAGCAATTGACGCTCATGCCCATGGTATGGGCCTGCCGCACCCATTCCGGATACCGGTAAAACGCCGAAAAATGGTAATCGATGCCGTTGATGCCGGCGGCTTTCACCTCCCCGGGGGTCAGGTCCTTTTCCAGATACTGGTTGGTAAATTCGGGCGCAAGGCCGGCCACCAGTTCGCAGATATGCTTGCTGAAGGAAATGAACAGCACATATTTCGGTTCATACAACCCGTAGCGCTTCAGGGCGGCGATGGTCTTCGCGACCAGCAGGTCCTCCCGGGACTCGTCCTCCTGTATCTTGAACTCCACCACCAGTTTCATATTCTTTTTCTTCGCATATTTGCGCCCCACGCGCAGGTACTGCTCCAATGTCGGCACCTTTTCCCCGTTTTTCAGGCGGACATGCCGGAATGCCGCGTATTTGTTGGTATGGATGGGGATGCCGTCGATGGTCGGGTCATGGTTGACGACTACCACATTGTCCGCGGTGATGTGGATATCGAACTCCGAGCCCCAGGCGCCGAATTCGCCGGCACAACGGAGCGATGCGAGGGAGTTCTGGGCCCAGCCCGCCTTTTCACATTTCCAATAGCCCCGGTGGGCGACAATTTTGGGCATATCCTGGGCCATGGCAAATCCGCATACGACCAGCGCGGCCCAGACAGCAAAAAGTTTCTTTCTCATAATCTTTCCTGTTGATTTTACAAATTTATAAAAAAAATCGTATCTTGGCGTATCCCTGGCCCATGTCCGGGGATGCAGGATCCTCCGCAAGCGTGCGGAAAACCCGGGCAAAACTAAAACTTATTGATTACCGCAGAAATGGCAAAATTTTTCGATCCGCCGAAGACCGGGGAGCCCCTTCCCGCCGCAAAAATTGACAGCACATACAAGGCCATGCGCCTCAAAGTATTCCTGGGAGCATTCCTGGGATATGCCGCCTATTATCTGGTACGCAAGAACCTCTCCCTCGCGGCGCCCGACATGATTGCGGACGGCATCCTCGATGCCGGGAAAGTCGGCATTGCCATGTCGGCGGTATCCATTGCCTACGCAGTTTCGAAATTCATCATGGGCAGCGTATCCGACCGCTCGGACGCCCGCAAATTCCTCTGCGTCGGACTCGTCCTGTCCGCCCTGACAATGATTCTCGTCGGCGTGTTCCCCTTCGGCGGCAATACGGCGCTCAACACGGTCATCATCTTCATCCTGATGCTGGTCGTCGGCTGGCTCAGCGGGATGGGATGGCCGCCTTGCGGACGCATCATGGCCCATTGGTTCAGCCAGAACGAAAGGAGTTTCAAGATGAGCATCTGGAACGTGTCCCACACCGTCGGCAGTTTCTCGCTCGGTTTCCTCGCCATTGCAGGCGTCGCCCTGTTCGGCAGCTTCGGCCTCGCCCAGACATGGCGCGGCAATTTCATCTTCCCGGCCCTCGTCGCCATCGCCATCGCCCTGTTCTGCTGGTGGGCCATCCGTGACACCCCGGAATCCTGCGGCCTTCCCGCCGTACAGGACTGGCGGAAAGATTACAGCGGAGTCAAGAACAAGAAGTCGGAAGGCGAAAAACTGCCCTTCAAGACCCTGTTCGTAGATTATGTATTCAAAAACAAACTGTTGTGGATTGTGGCCATTTCCAACGTCGCCGTATATATGGTACGTTACGGCATCGGAGACTGGGCGCCGACCTACCTGCAGAACAAAGGCATCATGACCGCCGCCGAAAGCAAGGTCGCCTTCTCCGTCCACAACATCGTAGGAGCCGTAGGCACCATCGCCTGCGGATGGGCCACATCCAAGATTTTCAAAGGCCGCTGCGCCCCGATGAACGTCGTCTGCATGCTGCTCTGCGGCGTAGGCGTCTTCCTGTACTGGATGGTGGGCGCCGGTATCATCGCGGCAGACCCGGCCACACAGAAAGTCCTGATTTATGTAGCGCTCTGCATGATCGGATTCTTCATCTACGGCCCCGTTGCCCTGACCGGCGTACAGGCCCTCAACCTCGTGCCCAAGAATGCGGCGGGTACGGCAGCCGGCTTCGTCGGCTTTTTCGGCTATATGCTCGGGGATGCCGTCTGCTCCAAAATGGTCATCGGCGGCATCGCCGAAGGCGCATCGTGGGACGCCGCCATGCTGGCCGTCGCCATCAGTTCCCTTGTCGGTGTCGTCCTCTGCGCCCTGCTGATTCCCAGCGAGAAGAAACTGGAACGGGCCTGAACAAGGCTGCTTTTCACCGGCTATTCTGACCGCCGGGAGCGTTGTGAAGCGGCGCCTCCGGCGGTCGTTTTTCTGCACCCGTGGCCCCCGGCTCCATTATTTCCAGGCCAGGTACCAGGGCATGCCGACAAAAACCGGCTTCCGGCAAGGCGATTCTTAAAAAAAAGAAAACAGTGTCAGCAGGGACGGGAAATGCCGGCCTACATCGGGTCAATGTAGGTATCAATGACGTTCCAGTCGCGGACGCGGATATCGCGGGCGGGATCGAAATCGACACGGGAGAAGTCCCAGTCGATAATAAAGTCTTCCAAGTCGTCCGCCGTCCAGTCATAGGCAATCTGGCTGTTGATGTACCCGCCGACATTCACGCCCGTCACATAACTCCGGTCCGATTCGTGATACAGTTCGATGCGGATGGCCTCGCTCGCTTCCGTATGGCGCGGGAGGCGGAAACAGTACACGGCAAAAACACGACCATCCTTGGTCTCATCCCACCCGGAAAGGGCAGGGGCATAGGCAAAGGCGGAATCATACGCCCCGTCGGAAGCGTCTGCAGGACCAAAGGCACCGGTCAGGGGCGTCTTGGGGTCGGTCATATCCATGCCGCAGACATTGCTGCGAATCAGTGGATACAGGGGATAGCCCATTTCCATGTCGCGCCGGGTCAACTGAATACGGAGCTTGACATGGGCAAACTGCTTGTGCAGGCGCACGGTATCGAAGGCGAACTCGCCGGTGCAGTCCAGCCCCAGGTGGCAATGCGTCCACAGGGTATCTGCCTGCTCCCCGGCGGGAATCAGCAGGCGACGGCCTTCCTGCACGCTCTTTTCCATGCCGTGGATACAACAGACGTCCAGCATTCCTTTCCGCACCTCACATTCGTAAAATGCGGGCATCAGGTAATGGCGCAAGGTATCAATCTGGCCCAGCGGGAAAGGCTCTGCATGTGCCTGCAAGACGTATTCATCCTTGTCCCACACCGCAACCATCGCCTGTGAGGGAAGCCGGAGCCGGGCAGGGAGCCGCAACACACCGGGGCCATCCGCAGGATCCACCGTCATATTCAGCCAGCAGGGACACGACGTCCTGTCCTCCAAAACGAGGGAGCAGGAAGTCCATGTACACAGGGCTACGGCGAGCAGGGCAATGTGACGGAAAAGCTTCATTCCGGCCAAGGGACAGTCTCTTAGATTTCCACCGTACCACCATCCCCGAGGTCAACGACCTTCCAGGGCTTGACGGAGATTTCCAGCTCTTCTACGGCGGAAGCGACCGGCTTGTCTTCGTTTTCGCTGCCGCGACGGGTAATCACCACTTCTTTGATTTCATAGGAACAGTTGTTCTCGATAATCAAAGGATTTCCTTCGCCATCCTTGAGCGTCAGGGGATAGTAATACGGCTTCCCGCCCAAGGTGGTCTTCAACACGAGTTTCGTCTGGCGGGGCGACCATGCGCCACCATGCACCTCATTCCCTTCTTCGTCCAGCAGGGGCTCGGTGTAGTTGGGATAGACATAGAAATAGTGGGGCACGTCATATTCTCCGTCATTTTTGAGGTTGACGCCGCTGATGGTCTCGAAAGTCAGGGCATCCACGGCGGCATCTTTTTCAGAAGCATCGCTGTGGTAACCCAGCTTGTTGTACCACATATCGTCGGTATAGGTCTTCAGCGTATCGCAGAGATAGTTCTCACGCACCACGTTGCTGACATAGATTTCATCCAGCGTGAAGTCCAGTTTCTTCAATGCGACGGCAGAAGAGGAAATCCGGGAAATCACCCGGCGAATCACGACACGCGCCACGCGGCGGTCCACATCGATGGCGACCGAATTGCGGTAAGGCACGTTGATCTTGGCGTGTCCGGTCATCACGAAAGAAGACAGGCTGTTGTCCGACAACTTCGAAGCCATCTGCTGCATTTCCTGCTTGGTCAGCACTTCGCTTAAATCCGTGGGACAGTTCACAACCGCCCAGATGTCGATTTCACCCGTCGAGCAACGGATGGACATTTGCGACGTGGTCCCCGACACATAGGCGTCGATGTCATCGCCGGCAAAGGCCAGGAGCTGTACCGTATTGATGCGGGACTCCGTGGCGGGATCGTTGTCGGTAATGCCTGCCGCCTTGGTCATGTTGCCAAGTTTGACGGTCACACGGTATCTTCCTCCCTCCCCGTCAGCGGGTTCCGGTGCCTGCTTGTTGCAGGAAGGCAGCAGGACGATGCCTGCCAGTACGAGAAAGGTGCAGAATGTATTTTTCATAACTAAAAAATATATACGAGCGATATCTGAACATCATTGGGCAGCACAAACGGCTTGACGCCCGGTTTGACGGCCTGTCCGGGGACAGGCTTGGGATCCGTAATCCTCCCGCAGCGGGGACAGT
>JAGAFI010000072.1 GCA_017612675.1 Bacteroidales bacterium | reverse complement strand
TTTTCCCCGATTCTGGTAAAACCGGCATTCTTGGCCAGATAGGGGATGTAACGGTGCATTTCGCCATAGACTTCGATGCTCTTGACGACTTCTTTCCGGTATGCTTTCAGCCCGCAGTTCATGTCGTGCAGCCGGATGCCGGTGATGAGCCGGGCCGTGGCGTTGTACAGTTTGGAAGGCAGGTTCTTGGTCAGGGCGTTGTCCTTGCGGTGCTGCTTCCAGCCGCTCACGACGTCGTAATGCCCTTCCCGTATCATCCGGCAGAGTCCCGGAATTTCGTCCGGCGAGTCCTGCAGGTCCGCATCCATCGTGACGACAATCTCCCCCTCCGCTCTCTCGAAACCGCAGTACAGAGCGGCGGATTTGCCATAATTCCGCCGGAAGCGGATACCGTGGATGCGGGGGTCTTGTGCCGCCAGTTCCCGGATGCGGTCCCACGAACCGTCGGTACTGCCGTCGTCCACCATGATCAGTTCATATTGCAGGCCGGCTTTTTCCAGCACTTCCCGGATGCGGCGGCACAGTTCCGGGAGGGAGGGCTCTTCGTTCAGGAGCGGGACAATGACGGAGATATCCATACAGGCGTTTATCGGGTCTCTTGGAAAGGATTCCGGGACGGAATGTTACGGGCAAAGACGGCGGACAGGACCGTCCCGAAAGCCCAGCAGTAAATCAGGTTGGAAAAAAATCCATATACGGGCATGTCGGGAACCATTTCCTGCATCTGCTTCAGCTGCGAGGCCGAGGCCACGGATTTCAGGCTTTCCGCCAGCGTGTCCACCATTTCCTGAAACATGTCCGGCTGGATGAAACGGCACCAGGCCAAATAAAAAGCGGAAAATATCAGGGCGGAAAGCAGGGATAGCAGGACGCCGAAACGGAACGTGTCCCGGTTGTCCGCTTCCGGGTTGGCACGGGAGAAGCGGAGCATGAAAAAGCGGACCAGCCGGATGCAGGCGATGAATTTCAGCAACCACAGCGCCGTGGTCAGCCAGAACGTCGCGACATCCCCCCATTCCAGCATTTTGAGCAGGGCGGTCCCGGCCATATATGCGGAAGAAATGCCGCCGAGCCACCATCCTGCGACGGCGGCTCCGTTCCAGATATTTTTTCGCTCGACCATCGTCTGAAAATTTTCCCAAAGATAAGAAGTTGTTTTGAATTCCCCTCTGCGGTCCCGCAAGAACTTTTGGAAAAAAGCGAAACAACCATTAAATTTGAGATTTTGAAACCATAGGAAAAACAGAAAAGCCATGATATCCAAGAGAAAACTGCTGTCGGGCATTGCCGCCCTTGCCGCATTTGCCTGCGGCCGTGAAGCCGTCGAAGAATCCGTCTGCGGGCCGGAGGAACGGGAACTTACCGTTACGATGGTCGAAGCGCCTGCGCCGGAAACGGCCAAGACCTACCTACAGGAAAACACCGTGTATTGGGGAAACGGGGAATACATGCGCCTCTGGTACCATGACGGCGGCGACAAGTTCGCCGTTTCGGAGGCGGCTTCCGCCGATGCGTCCCAAGGCTCGCAACTGGCCCGTTTCCGCTTTTCCATTTCCCCTGCGGCGGCGGAAAACTATACCGTCGGGGGCATCTATCCCGCCTCTGCCGTCGAGGCCATCAACGGCATCCCCAATACCAGGGCTGCGCAGATGCGGATTTGCCTGCCTGCCGAACAGCAGGCATCCGCGGGGCGCTATGACCCTGCCGCATACATCATGACCGTGCAGCCCCAGACACTGTCCGCCATTCCGGCTGAAATCACGCTTTCTTACCGCAAATCTTCCGCTTTGAACCACCTGGTGCTGACGGGGGTCAAAGAGAAAGTCCTGTCGGTTTCGTTCTCCGTGCCGGGGGCCGACATCGCCGGGGGCCGTCTGCTGGATATGACCACAGACAGTTTCCTGCCGTGTTATGAGGGACGCGATGCCATCACGGTGCGTTATGACGTGCCGCTGGAGGCCGGGCAGGTGGACGTATGGTTCCCTTCCTGGGAATATGCCGTGGCCGCGGGCAAGACGCTGACCATCACCGTGACCGGGCAGAACAACCGCTATGTCCGCACGCTGACGGCGTCTTCCGGGGGTATCAACGCCCGCCGGGGCTTCCTCAGCAAATTGGCCGTGGATTTCAGCACCGTGGCCGCCGAGCCGCTTTCGATGCGGGATTTCGCCCGGGCCTTCGTATCCGTGCTGGACACATGGGACGCCCATATCGGGACGGTCAAGGTGACGGGAGGCAGCACCTTCTCCAACGTGAACGTCGTGTCGGCGGATTTCTCGTTCCGTCTCGGCGCGGTCACCTATGACAAGGGGAGCGCCCTCGACGTGGCGGCCCAGGGCCTCGAAGCGATGGCGGCGGGCGCGTCCCTGGAGATGGCCGTCCCGGCCTCCCGGGGCTATGCATGGTCCGCCAATCCCTACAACGAGGAAAAGGGGAACGGCGGCGCATTCGGCAACGACTACGTGTCGCTGGATTTCATGCTGAACTATATCAACCGGCAGGCCGCCTTTGCCGCGACCAACAGCAACATCTGGGCGAATTTCACGACCTATACCGACGCGGACGGAGTGGAAAGCACCAAGGGGACGCCGCAGGTGTCCGGCTTCAAGGGCGTCGCCTGTCTGGAACGCGGGCTGCTCATCCTTGCCCGCATATACAAATATCTGTTGGATAACAACATATCGGAAAATATCGCATCTGCGCTTGCCAATGTCTGGTTCCCGGCAGACCTGTACGGCAGCAAGGTGGCGGAGCGGATTCCGCATTCCCAGTTCCATGGCACGACCGCGGCGTCGCTGGCGGCATCGCGCAACGCTGGCGTGTTGAAATTCCTCCTGAAAGGGTCTGCCACCCTGTCTTCCGTCCATGTCCGGAGCACGGATGCCGCCCTGGCGGACGGGGGGATGAAATTCGTCAACCTGAATTGTACCAAATCGGCAGTAAAACTGGACAAAAGCACCGCAACGGAATGCCGGCTCTTCCTGAAGCCCGGCACATACAACCTTGCCGTGAGCATTTGCGACAGCGGGCACCAGGCGATGACCTTCAACCTCAACAACTGCCGCATCGCACCGGGCTGCGAGACCGCCGTTTCCAAGACCTATTCCGTGGACAGCGGTCTGCTCTTCTATGAGGGTTTCGACAATTTCGTCTGGGGCGGGGATTATGTAGGCGGCAGCGGGGCGCCCGGTTTTTCACCGGATGCCACCGCCATTACCGTCACCTCCCGCACCGACGCCACCGGCTATGAAGAAGCCGGGACGGCGGTCGCCTACAATGTGCCCGGGACGGGGTTGATCCAGTCCAATACATGGGCGGACGTGAGCGGAGCCGCCAGCGTAAGTGCCAGCCACCAGTTGAGCGCTTCCTATGTCAAGAGCCGGAACATCGGGGATTATGTCTATCTGTTCCGCTGTCAGGAGCGTCCCGGTTATCTGGAGTTGGGCTGCGCCAATTCGGGGCGCGGCGTCCTGCGCCTGCCCCTGCTGGTCAAGAACACGACGCTGAGCAACGTGACGATTTCCTTCGACATCTGTCCCAAGTACGGTATTTCGGACGATATCCTGCTGAATCTGATCAACGGCGGCTATCTCACCGGCGCCAAGGTGGGCGGCACGGCCGTAACCCTGACGGCGGACAACCATTATTACCGTTCCAACATCGCCAATCAGGTGGTGGACAGGAATATCCTGACACTTCCCGCATCCGCTGCCGCCGCAAAGAGCTGGACGCACGTGGAATTGACGGCCACCAATGTCACGGACGGTTCCTTGTTCCAGATTGAGGGCGCATCTTCCGCATCCGGCAACCACGGGATGTATATCGACAACATCAAGGTGGTGAAGACCTCCGAAGTGCCCCACAAGACCCTTCGCCTGCTGTACTGGAACATCCAGAACGGCATGTGGGCCGACCAGGGCAACAGTTATTCCAATTTTGTCGCGTGGGTCAAGAAATATGACCCGGATGTCTGTGTCTGGTGTGAGGCGAAGACCAATTACCAGACCAATTCCACCTCTTCCATCTCCGGGACGCCGTACCTGCCGGACAGCTGGGCGACGCTGGCCAAGAAATACGGGCACAGTTATACGGCCATCGGCGGATACCGGGACAATTTCCCGCAGGTCGTCACCTCCAAGACCGCCATCACGACGGTGCAGAAGATTACCACGACGAACAACTCTTCCAAGCCCATCGCGCACGGGGCCGGCCATCACCGCGTGACGGTGGGAGGCCGCACCATCGACATCGTAACCATGCACACATGGCCGCAGAAATACGGCTTCGGCGTCAGCGGGACCTCCGCGCAGGAAACGAGCGCATCCAAGAACGAGGGCGACGCCTACCGGAAGTACGAAGTGGACTATGTCGTGGGCAAGACGGTGAACAACAGCAGCTATTCTTCCCGCAAGTATTGGCTGATGATGGGCGATTTCAACTCGCGTTCCCGCGTGGACAACTGGTATTACAATTACGAGACCAACAGCACCCTGCTGGATGCCCAGGACGTGATTATCAACAAGACCAGCCTCGTGGACGTCATCGCGAAGAAGTATCCGGGAGATTTCGTTTCTTCCACGCACGGAAACGCCCGCATCGATTTCGTATATGCCTCTTCCGCCATGTACGCCAATATCGTGAATGCGGCGGTCATCATCGACAAATGGACCACGCCCGTGAGTACGGGCCTTTCGAATTTCTGGAACCCGTCCGACCACCGGCCCATCCTGATTGATTTCTCCTATTAAAAACCACTATATAATGGATATGAAAAGAATGCTCGTCCTGGCGCTTGCCGTTTCCCTGGCGGCGTGCGAAAAAACGCCCGGACCGGAAGAAAAGGAACCGACGTTGCAGGATTTTGCCAAGTGCTTCGTGACGGTGCTGGACAGTTGGTATGCCCATACCGGGACGGTCGGAACATACGAGGACGTACATGTCGTGCCGGAAGATTTCACCTGCACGCTGGGCGGCGTCAAATATGACAGGAGTGCCGCTTTTGACGTGGCGTTGCAGGGCTTCGATGCACTGATGGACGGCTATTCCATGGATATCCACGTCCCCGTAGCCCGGGATTATGCCTGGCCATCCGGTGCGTATGACGAGGCCGAGGATTTTTCCGGCAGGTTTGCTTCGCTTGCCTTTCTGCAGGATTTTTCCCGCCGACAGCAGGCCGCTGCCGCCGAAGGGGGTGCGTGGGCGTCCAGCCTTTCTTACGAGCCCCAGATGTTGGATGATGCCGGTTTTTCCGGTGCATGCAGCCTGGAACGGGGCTTGTTGACGCTGGCACGCTGGTATCGTTACCTGTTGAACAATGGCATTGCGGAGGACGCGGATGTCCGGATGACCGACATTCCGGTCTCTACGGATTTGTATGGGGCGTTTTTGGATGTGCGGGTGCCTTATTCCCAGTTTTATGGTACGACCGTGGCATCTCTGGGGGAGGCCCGCAACGCCGGCGTGCTGAATCTGCAGCTCAGCGGAACGGCCATCCTTTCTTCGGTCTGTGTCAAGGCCCGGGGAGAGGATTCCCTGTCGGATGACGGGATGTCCTTTGTGAATGTGAACTGCAACCGCCAGCCCGTCGTGCTGGAGGAAGGGCGGAAAACGTCGGTTTCCGTTGTGTTGAAGCCGGGTACGTATGATTTGGACGTGACGGTCTGCGACCGGGAGCACCGGGCGATGTTCCTGCAGCTGGCCGGTTGCACGATTGCCCCGGGGCAGGAGACCGTGGTATCCGAGACCTATGTCCCGGCAGACGAACTGCTTTTCTACGAAGGCTTCGACAATTTCGTCTGGGGTGGCGACTATATGGGCGGCACCGGTGCGCCCGGCTATGCCCCTGATGATGCGAAAATCACCATTACCTCCCGGCGGGATGCCACCGGTTACGAAGAAGAACTCGTCCCCGTGGCCTGTGATGTGCCCGGCACGGGTTTCTTCCAGTCCAACACGTGGGCGGATGTCAGCGGCAAGACCGTCGGCGAAAGCCACCAGATGAGCGATTCCTATGTCGCCAGCCGGAACATGGGGGATTATATTTATCTGTTCCGCTGCCAGGAACGTCCCGGATATCTGGAACTGGGATGTGCGAATACGGCCCGGGGCGCACTGCGCCTTTGTGGGCTGCCCGGCAATACCGGTATCGGCGACGTGACCATTTCATTCGACATCTGCCCGAAGCACGGCATCACGGACGACATCGAAATCGCCCTGGTCAATGGCGGCCGCTTTACGGGGGCATCCGTGAACGGCACCGCCCGGACGCTCACGGCAGGCAACAATTACTACCGTTCCAACGTCGGCTACCATCTGGTGGAAAAAGCGGCCCTGTCCGTCCCGGCGGACGCGGGCGAAGTGAAGAAATGGACGCATATCGAATTGACGGCCGCCAATGTCACGGACGGTTCCCTGTTCCAAATTCAGGGATCGACCTCCACGACAGGCAACCACGGGATGTATATTGACAATATCCGGATTACCAAGGGGCCCGAGTGGCCGAAAAAGACGATGCGCCTGCTGTATTGGAACATCCAGAACGGCATGTGGGCCGACCAGGGCTCGCAGTACGCCCATTTCATCGCGTGGATTAAGAAATATGACCCGGATATCTGTGTCTGGTGCGAAGCGAAGAGCAACTATGCCACCAATTCTGCGAACGGCGTGGGGGCGGCTCCGTATTTGCCGAACAACTGGGGCCGGCTCGCGGAGGCCTACGGGCACAGTTATACGGCTATCGGCGGATACCGGGACAATTTCCCGCAGGTGGTAACGGCCAAATTCCCCATCACGACCCTCCAGAAAATCACGGAGGGGAGCGAGCCGTACAAACCGGTCGCCCATGGCGCCGGCCATCACCGCATTTCAGTAGCCGGCCGGGACATCAATATCGTGACGGTCCATACCTGGCCGCAGGGCTATGGCTACGGAGTGACCGGGGATGAGGAACGGGCGGAAAGTTCCGCCAGGCATGAGGGCGACTATTACCGGCAGTACGAAATGCGGAGTATCGTGTCCAAGACCGTGAACGACAGCCGCTATGCTTCGCAGGAACACTGGCTGATGCTGGGCGATTTCAACTCCCGTTCCCGGCTGGACAACTGGTATTACAAGTATGACGAGGCCAGCACCCTGCTGATTACGCAGGACGTGGTGCTGGAACAGACGAAGCTGCTGGATGTCATGGCGAACTGCTATCCGGGGGACTTCGTATCCTCTACGCACGGAAACGCCCGCATCGATTATATCTACGCATCCGCTTCGATGTACGGCAGCATCGTGAATGCCACGACCCTCATCGACCTGTGGACCACGGCCTACAACACGGGCATTTCGACGTTCTGGTATCCTTCGGATCACCGGCCGCTTCTCGTGGATTTTGAATTTTGACGAATGTAAACCAAAAAAACGTATCTTTGCAGGATTTTTGACATATAACAATTTATGCTGACGATTGCATTTACTGACGGCACCATCCGTCCCTGGGACGATGACGAGGCCAAACATATTTTCTGGCACTCCTCCGCGCATCTGATGGCCGAGGCGCTGGAAGCGATTTATCCGGGCGTCAAATTCGGTGTCGGGCCGGCGGTGGAAACCGGTTTTTACTACGATGTCGATTTGGGCGACCGCCAGATTTCCGAGGCGGACCTGAAACAGGTGGAAGACAAGATGATAGAACTCGCCCGCACCAAGGAGGTTTTTGAGCGCCGCGAAGTTTCCAAGGCCGATGCGCTTGCCTATTTCACGGAAAAGGGAGACCCTTACAAGGTCGAACTGATTCAGGATTTGGAAGACGGCACCATCAGTTTCTATACCAACGGGCATTTCACCGACCTGTGCCGCGGCCCGCACCTCAAGCACGTCGATGACATCAAGGCCGTGAAGTTGACGGCCATCGCCGGCGCCTATTGGAAAGGGGACCAGAACCGCGGGCAGCTGACCCGCATCTACGGGGTGACGTTCCCCAAGAAATCCATGCTGGACGAATATCTGGCGATGCTGGAAGAAGCGAAAAAGCGCGACCACCGCAAACTGGGCAAGGAAATGGAGCTCTTCACCTTCTCGTCCCGCGTCGGTCTCGGGCTGCCGCTGTGGCTGCCCCGGGGCGCCGTGATGCGCAACGTGCTGGAGAATTTCCTCCGTGCGCGCCAGACGGAACTGGGTTACCTGCCCGTCGTCACGCCCCATATCGGCTCCAAGGATTTGTATGTGACCTCCGGGCACTATGCCAAGTACGGCAAGGATTCCTTCCAGCCCATCCACACCCCGCAGGAGGGCGAGGAATATATGCTCAAACCGATGAACTGTCCGCACCACTGCGAGATTTTCCGCAGCGCCCCCCGTTCCTACCGGGACCTGCCCCTGC
Organism: Bacteroidales bacterium; assembly: GCA_017612675.1. GTDB lineage: Bacteria > Bacteroidota > Bacteroidia > Bacteroidales > UBA932 > Cryptobacteroides. Next base: position 48 of record JAGAFI010000072.1, on the reverse strand, counting down.
GTTTCGCGGAGTTCGGGACGGTGTACCGCTACGAGCAGAGCGGCGAAC
>JAGAFI010000006.1 GCA_017612675.1 Bacteroidales bacterium | reverse complement strand
CATTTGCAGACCAACAAGCTCAAAATGGTGCTGCCCTATGTCGCCATGGTCGAATCCGTTGATTCCCTGCACCTGCTGGAGGCCATCAACCGTTGGGCGACGGCAGCCGGCAAGGTGGTTCCTGTCCTGCTGGAACTGCATGTGGCCGCCGAGGAGACGAAGCAGGGGTTTGTGGAAGAGGAGGCACTGGAGATTCTTTTCCGCCGGGAGGATTTTCCCGGCATCCGTTTTTGCGGGCTGATGGGCATGGCTTCGCACACGGACTGCGAGGAAGATATCCGGGCGGATTTCTCCCGTATCAGCCAGTTCTTTGCGTATGTGACCGATTTGTTCCCCGAACTGACAGATTTCCGGGAACTGTCCATCGGAATGTCCGGCGACTGGCAGTTCGCCCTGGATTACGGCGCCACCCTGGTGCGTATCGGCACCGCCATCTTTGGCGAGCGCCGGTAATGGGAATCTTTGTTTAGAAACCTAAATCCCCGAACTCATCATCATCCTGCTTGTTTAAGCCGTACCGGCGAATCAGCGCACTGATCTCCGGGTCGAGGTTGCCGCGGTTTACGTAACTCGGATCCTGGGCGCATGCGTGCAGGTAATGCTGGACGGCGTTCTGGTCGTCCCCTTCGCGGGCGTACAGAATGGCCAGCATGTAGTTGACGGGTGCAGTCCTATCCAGTTCCTTGAGGATGAGCATGGCGGAGGTGTTGCGGTCCATGGCGACGTAGGCAATGGCCGTGTTGAAGTCGTTGTAGGGGCGCAAGCGCAGCAATGCGCCTTCGAAATCCCGGTCTCGCAGGCACTGGACGCCGTTCATGTAAGTCGTATCCAGTTCCGTTGTGTGAATCGTGTCCTTGACCATGCCCTTGCGGTGCAGGAAGAAATCGAATTTTACGACACGCAGGCGCGGGTAAAGCTTCTCGCGCATATAGCGGTAGTAAGGCTCTTTGGCGAGGCGGGCTTCCCGGGCGTCGAGGTCTTTGATGTCGTCCCCGAATTTTGCGTAAGCATCCTTGAAGACCGGATTGATGGTCTCGTCGATGCTGACCAGCTGGTCGAGCATGTCCCAGTTCTCACCGCCGCTGCGGCTCTTGAACCGGATTTCCGGGGCCTTCTTGTCTTCCTTCTTGGTGATGGTTTCGGTCTCGTCTTCGAAGGTGATGAACATCCCTTCTTCCCGTTTGATGGAGTCCTGACAGTATTTCAGGTATTTGGAGAAATACTTGGACGCGGATTCTGCACGTTTGGCGGACAGGGCCTCGTTGGCCTTGCGCCCGCCTTCCGGGGATGCGAAGGCGGCGATGGTGATGGAGTCGAGGTCGAACTTGTCGTTGAGCAGCAACTCGCGCAGGTTGCCCTTGATGCGGCTGATTTCCTCTTCGTTGTTGCCCAGCTTGTCATCGATTTCATACTTGCCCATCGGGAACTCGATGTAGCAGGCGGTGTTGGCTTCGGCCTTGCGTTCAATGACCTTCGTGAGGTAGCGCTCCGTGTTGTCCACGAATGCCGCAAGGGAAGAGATGTAGAATGTCAGCGGTTCGGTGCGGGGTACGACATACAGCCGCTTGTCCTGCTCGTAGATGCCGCCGGAGAGTACGATATCGACTTTGCGGAGCTTCGGGCGGGTGTTGATGGTCTGGATGTAGTTGTACACGAAGTCGCCGTTGTTCATCTGGATGACGGTGTCCAGGCGTATGCCTTCCGTCACGATGGGCGCCTTGACATACCGGCGGAACATCATGCCGATTTTGGATTTGCGGCGGTTGTTCCAGCGCTTGCGCAGGTGGTTGGTGTAGTGGTCGATGGCTTCCCGTTCCGTTACGCCGAAAATGGAGGCGAATTCCTCGTCGGACACCCGGGTGGTGTCGTTCTTGAGGGCATAGACCTGCGGGATGTTGCGCTGCAGGAAAATCTCCAGGGCAGCGAGGTTGATGAACTTGGTGGTGTCGTTGATGATGGTGTTGAGGAAGCGCTCGTATTGCTGGTATCCGCGCAGCTGGGCTTTGCGGTAATCTTTGCCGGTGATGATGACGGGGTCGAGCCGGATGGAATCCCCGAGGATGAACATGTCCGGGTCGAAGCGCAGCTGCCACTTGCTGTCCTGCATCGCTTCCGGGACGATGACCTGGAATTCAAGGTCGATTTTGCCGTGCCGCTCCGCGACATTGCGGAAACGGGCGGTCACGACGGCGGCCTGCAACTGTTCGGTGGCCACCATTTCGCCGTTCTCGTCCTTGATGGCGTTCATGATGAGCATCTCGCGCCCTTCGAAATCGACAATCTGCAACGTGTCTTTCCGCTTTTTCTGGGTGGAGATTTCCTTGAAGTCGGCCTCCTTTTCCTTCGGCAGGACGAGCTTGACTTCCATCTTTTCCGATTTGATGGTTTCCAGTTTGCGCTGGGTTGCGCAGCCGTATAAGACAAGACCTGCCGCAAAGACGAGCAGTGAAATTCTCGTGGATTTTTTCATTTTCTATCGTTCATCATTTTTTCATAGTTCACGTTCCGGTCGGCCGGCTGAAATGCCGGGTCGCGCATAAACGTTCAAAGATATGGCTTTTCTCCCGGATTGACAAAAAAAATCAGTTTTTTTTGATTTCTGCCAGCATCGCCTGGGCCACGGCGCGGGATGCCCCCTTTCCGCCGAGCCGGCTGCGGATGGCTTCATAGTCCTCCTGCATCTGTTTCCGGCAGTTTTCGTCCTCGCAGAGCCGCCGGACTTCGGCGCAGACGGCATCTGCCGTAAAGTCCTCCTGAATCAGTTCCCGGAACGCTTCCTTGCCGAGGCACAGGTTGCCCAGCGAGATGAAGCGGACATGCTCCAGTACGTGCAGAATCTTCCGCGCGATGAATGCCGTGAAAGGGGAGGTGCTCCAGCAGACGACCTGCGGCGTACCGATGAGGGCGGCTTCCAGCGAGGCCGTTCCGGAATTGATGATGGCGGCGTCGGCGTATCTGAGGATGTCGTAGGTGCGGGAAAAGACGACCTGCACATTTTTCCGTCCGCCGATGTAAGGGGCGTAGTCTTCCATCCGGCGGGCCGGAGCGCCGGCGATGACCACGTTGCAGCCGAGCCGGTCCGCCGCCTGCATGCACACGGGCATCATCCGGCGGATTTCGCTTTTCCGGGAGCCGGGCAGGAGCGCGATGTAACGTCCTTCCGTGACGGGTGCATACCGATGCCCGTCCACGGCGTCCACCAGCGGATTGCCCCGGTAGGTGAATGGAATGCCCTGCCGCTCGAAATAGGGGATTTCAAACGGAAAGACGATGAACAGGCGGTCCGTCCAGGCACGCAGTTTCCGGTTCCGCCATGCCCGGGAAGCCCAGGTCTTGGGAGCGATATAATAAAAGGTGCGGAGGCGGTGCCGGTGGCAGAAACGGGCCATGCGCAGGTTAAAGCCAGGATAATCAATCAGGATGACGGCGTCCGGCGACCAGCGGAGGATGTCCTGCCGGCAGAAGCGGAGGTTGCGGGCGAAGGTCCCGAGCTTGGCGAGCACATCGGAAAAGCCCATGACGGCCCCCTCCCGGTAATGGCGGACGGGCGGTGTCCCCGCGGCTTCCGCCATCAGGTCGCCTCCCCAGAACCGGAACTGCGCGCCGGGGTCTTCCGCTTGCAACCCTTTTACGAGGTTGCTGCCGTGCAAATCCCCGGAAGCTTCGCCTGCAATCAGATAATATCGCATAGGCGGCGCATTTCGTCGTAGTCGGTGTTGTTGATGTTATGGGGCGTGATGGTGATGTAGCCTTCCGAAAGCAGCAGGTGGTCGGCGGTGGGGGAGTTGCCGACATTGTCGGTGAAATCTCCGGCCATCACGTACATTTCTTCCCCTTCTTCCGCATGTTCCACGTACCAGATGTCCTGCGGCTGGGGGGTATGGCCGAGTTTGGCAAGTACCTCGGGGGTATATCGCTCATATTCGTGTTCCCAATGGGCCATGCCCATGCTCCCGACCCGCACGCCCCGGACTTTTTCCGGGTTGATGGACGGGAAGTTGATGTTGTAAAGCGTTCCCGCCCGTTTGCTGTAATGGGTCACCAGGGTTTCGAAAATGGCGGGGAAATGGCGCTCTACGATGCTGAAGTCGGCATTCGGCGAGAAATCATCGAGGCTTATGCCGATGGCTTTTACCCCGTTGATGGCGCCTTCCATGGCTGCGCCGATGGTGCCGGAATACAGGGCGGCGGTGGCCGCGTTGCTGCCATGGTTGATGCCGCTGACGACGATGTCCGGCTTATAGGGCCAGAAGATGTTGTCGATGCCGAATTTGACGCAGCTGGACGGGGTGCCGTCGAGGTACCACCATCGTTCCCCTTCCGTCTCCTTGTATTTTTTGACGGCGATGGGCACGAAACCCATGGAAACCGCCACGGACTTGCCGCTTTGCGGATTCTTGGGGGATATGACGGTCAGGTCACCGTAGGGGCGCAGCAGCCTGACCAATGTCCGGATGCCCCTTGCCTGGTAGCCGTCATCGTTTGTTACCAGAATTTTCAGCCGGTCTTTCATCATCATGTTCTTAATTTTCTTACAAAGATATTGAATTTCATGCAATTTTTCGTAAATTTGCCCCGCCTTTTAGTAGATAGGGTAGAATAGATTGTTTAACTTCTTATAACAAAAACAAATGGTAAAACTTGGTATTAACGGATTCGGCCGTATCGGACGGATGGTGTTCCGTGCCGCCGTCGAGAATTTCCCGAAAGACATCGAGGTGGTGGGTATCAATGACCTGCTCGAGCCCGATTATCTCGCTTACATGCTCAAGTACGATTCCGTACACGGGCAGTTTGCCGGTGAGATTTCCGTGGAAGGCAACACCCTGGTTGTCAATGGTAAAAAGATTCGTTTGACGGCGGAAATGGATCCCGCGAACCTGAAGTGGGACGAGGTCGGCGCAGAAGTGGTCGT
>JAGAFI010000071.1 GCA_017612675.1 Bacteroidales bacterium | reverse complement strand
CCTGCAGCCAGAGGGTACCCGGGGCGATGGCGGCACTGACCGCCGCGGCAAGGCACCCGACACTGAGACAGGCTACGGAAAAGCCGGAAGTAAAAATCTCCAGGATGATAAACACCAGGGCCGCGACGACCCACCAGAACCAGAGTGACATAGTTGCTAACGCTTGATTTCCCCGTAAATATAGCAATTCTTCAGCATTTCCCGTATCTTTGTCCTGTTCGATTGTTGTAAAACCATGAGAAATTTCCTTCGGATTTCAGCGATGGTCATCATCGCATGCTGCGTGGCCAGTGCGCTGGCAGGCAAGTATTTATGTAAGGTGGCGCTCAGGCCCGAACCGCACGGTGCGGCCGATATCGAGCGCACCCGCCACAAGGCGGACTCGCTCTGCCCCGGATCGGTTGCCTGGTATGACAGCCTGCATACGGCGGGCATTTTCCGGGATACGACGCTGGTCGGGGAAGGGGGCTGCAAGCTGCACGCAGTCTTTGCGCCCGCCGCCGATTCCGCCGCTGCGCAGGGCACCGCCGTCATCGTACACGGCTACACGGACAATCATCTGGTATTCCTGTATCTGGCGAGGATGTATCGCGATACCTTGAACTACAATGTCATGGTCCCCGACCTGCACTATCACGGCTACTCGGAGGGCGACGCCGTCCAGATGGGCTGGCTGGACCGGCTGGACGTGGAGCGATGGGCCGCGATGGCGCACGAAATCTGGAACGACGGTTTCATGGTGGTACACGGCGTTTCCATGGGGGCGGCCACGACCATGATGATGAGCGGGGACGAATTGCCCGCCTACCTGCGCGCCTTCGTGGAAGACTGCGGCTATGCTTCCGTCTGGGACCAGTTCAAGGCCAACCTCCGGCAGCGTTTCCACCTGCCACCCTTCCCCGTCCTGCACAGCGCCAGCGCCTTCTGCCGCAAACGCTACGGCTGGGACTTCAAGGAAGCCTCCTCGGTGAAGCAGCTCGCGAAGTGCGACCGTCCGATGCTGTTCATCCACGGCGATGCCGACGATTTCGTGCCCCTTGAACAGCTGCAGATGAATTACGACGCGAAGACGGCCGGCTATAAGGAAATGTGGGTGGCGGAAGGAGCCGTCCACGCCAATGCCTACGCCAAATACCCGGAGGCGTACACGCAGCACGTCCGGGAATTCCTCGAAAAAGCGAAATCGCTATAGATGCAGCTCGTGGGCGGCGATGGAAAATTCGAGATCGTCTCCCATGTGCTTCCCCGTATCGTCGGAAATCTTGATGACCTTCTCCCAGGGGTCTTTGGCGCTCATGCGGCAGCGGGAGAGTTTCATGACGATATTTGCCGGCTTGTAGCCCGGGATGCCCGGATCGCAGGTGAGGTTGGTGCCGATCCCGGCACTGACCTTGATGCGGCCGCGGAAATAGTCGGACACTTCCTTGTATTTCGGGAACGTCAGCGCATTGCTGAAGACGATCACCTTGCTGCGGGGATCGATGCCGAATTCCTCCAGCCGCGCGATGGTCATGTCTCCGACGACCTTCTCATCGCCGGAATCCTGACGGAAACCGTCCAGCAGTTTGGCCTGCTTCATCGTCAGCGTCCGGAGGAAGGAAGCCGTCGTAAAGGTATCCATCAGGGCCGTTCCCAGCGCGCCGTCATACACCTTGATCCAGTCTTCGAGCGAAAGGTAATTGGCACGTTTGTACCCGAATACGCCACTGTGGAACATCACCCATTCGTGCGGGAAAGTCCCGATGGGCGTCATACCGTACTTCATCGCAAAATACACGTTGGAAGTGCCTGCGCACCATTTCGGACAGTTTGCCTTCAACGCGGCCACCACTTTTTCATGCAGTGCGGAGGAAAAGCGCCGGCGCGTCCCGAATTCCGAAAAAAGCAATTGGTGGGCATTGGCGATCTCCAGTTTGGATTCCAGGATCCGCAGGGCCGTCGCCTCGTCCGCCGCCACCCCTTTGAAGCGGTTGCGCAGCTCGGCGGTGATGGCCAGCAGCGGCACCTCATAAAGCGTCACCTTATAGAGCAGGTCCGTCACCTCCATCTGCAAATGGCCTTCTTCATCGAGCCAGACTTCGATTTTCCCGGGATCAAAATGAAAACCGGAGAGCCACTCCCAGTAGTTGCGGGGAATATAGCGGATCCGGCGGGTTACGTAATCGAATTCCGCCGCTTCAAGCCGGAGCTCGCCCAGGCGGGCGATTTCCGCTTTCATGGCTTCCAGGAAAGAGGCGTCATAGACTTCTCCGCTGCGGTCGTGGAATTTGAAGGTCCCTTCCGCGAGGGGATACAGCTGAAAATAGGCGTTGGACGAGGAAAATTTGTAAAGGTCGGTGTCCAGGATGCTCAGTATCATTTTTTGCGAAAAATTTTGGCAAAGATAGGGAGAAAATATGTACTTTTGAAGCATGAACCGCGCTATTGTCGTCGTAGATGAGATCTACGATTTTATCGAGGGAGGATCCCTTGCCTGTGAACATTCCGTAGAGGCCGTCGCCGCCACCCGGCAACGCATTGAACAAAACCCGGATACGCCGGTCCTGTTTGTCTGCGACCATCATCCCGCAAACCATTGTTCCTTCGTCGCACAGGGCGGTCCCTGGCCGCCGCATTGCGTGGCGGGGACGCACGGTGCCGCCATCCACGAACGGTTACAGCCCTTCGTTCAGGAGGAACTGGTGTTCTATAAAGGCTGCGATCCGGCGCTGGAGCAGTATTCCGGCTTCGAAGGAAAGAACGCGGCAGGCCAGACGCTCGGCGAGGTATTGTCACTGCTGGAGCCAGAAGAAGTGGTCGTGACCGGCATCGCCACCGAATACTGCGTGCGCAACACGGTGGAAGACCTGCGAAAGGCAGGCTGGAAAGTCGTCATCGCCGAAGACTGTCTGGGCTGGGTGGACGCAGAAGGCCACGCCGAGACGCTTGCGCAGCTGCGCTGAGCATAAAAAAAAGGGTCACAGGGTAATAAAAGAAAATATACACAACTTCGTTTTGTGTGTACGAAATTGTGTATATTTTTAGTGGAGGTAGTCGGATTCGAACCGGCGACCCCATGCTTGCAAAGCATGTG